>JAJAYN010000001.1 GCA_026786225.1 Burkholderiales bacterium
AACCAATGGAGTGCAGCGAATCTGACGCGGTTCAATGGGATGCTGATTGGTATGAGCCCCACGCCCAAGCCGCAGCTCGTGGTCGCAGGTGTCAGGGGCGGCGTGTACGTCACCGGTTCGGGCGAGTCGTACATGGAAACGATCGCCAGTCACCACGAGCGCGGTCACGCTCGCGGTGCGATTTTGAAGCTCAAGACCATCGGCGCGCATCTCTATGCGTGCGGCAATGCGCGTACTGTGGGCACGCGCAAGGGCAAAGAGGATTGGTATACGCACAGCGTCGCCATCACGCCCGAGCGTGAGGGTGAAAGCGGCGGGTTTGACGATATCGATGGATTCAGTGAGGGCGATCTCTACGCCGCAGGCGGAGACGGAGACGTCTGGCATTTCGACGGTGAGCGCTGGCAAAAATGCACGATTCCCACAGAGCTCTGGATCAATACGGTTTGTTGCGGTGGCGACGGCAACGTTTATTTAGGCGGCCTGCACGGGCATGTGTTCAAAGGCCGTGGCAACCAGTGGCGGCAGATCCATCAAGGTGCAATGACCATCCCGTTCCGGGATATGGTCTGGTATGAGGGCGTAGTCTGGTGTGCCAGCGACTACGGCATCTGGACGATTGCGAATGACCAGCTGATCGAAGCTGACGTGCCGTCTGCCGTAAAGATATGCGCCGGAAATCTTTCAGCGCGCGATGGCATTTTGCTCGTTGCCGGTCACGGCGGCGCGGCATTTCGGGAAGACGGTAAGTGGAAGGTGATATTCCACAGCGGTGACATGTCGGCAGCCGCGACGCTCAATCCGGACTGAATCAACAAGCTCTAGCGCTGGCGCGCCTCTCGGCGCATTTTGTGTCTGTAGAGCTCGCCAAATGGCGATCTACGTCGCGTAATGCGCCGACAGCCCTACGACAAACTCTGGATCGGTAAGCGGTTCTGTTCTTTCCAGCGCGCGTGGACACCAGGGCGACGCGGGGCCAGCAATTTAAGGCGGGGCAGTTTCTTGGGTGCAGCCAGCGCCTGGCCAATAGCCGCTGCGTCAAAGCCGACGGACGAGATCGCAACCACGCGCTGCGTGGCAGGTGTGGCGACGGCGACGGCAAGTGCGGGCATTTGATTGCCAACCGTCGAAACGATATCGGTCGTTTGGTCGCTATCATCGGTCAGCCCACTAAAACGGTCCCGCGCCCACTTCAACATGTTGCTGCTCTTTCTCGGTAAATTATTTTTCGGAGGACGCTCGAATTGCGTGCCAGGTACTTTGCTCAATACGGGATTCAGGATTACACGATTGCTGCGCAGTGAATGTGAAACACCTCACACGCCAAAGCAAATGATGCCGCGGTGATATGAAATTCAAGTGACGGCAATGTGGCATTCATATGACGCGGCACAAACGAAAAGAAAAAGCCCGGGAAACCGTTTTTTCCCGGGCCAAAATAGTCGAGGGAGTTTTCGACTAGGGGATCAAATGACACGTTGTCACTTTAGGACGCGACGCCTGCGCGCTCCATTCGAAAGCGACAAAATGCGCCAAACGCGGCATAAAACGCAGCCGGACTCGATGGTTGTCGAGTCCGGGCGAAAGAGAACGCGGTGGGCTTTGTGAACGCCGTGGTGGCGTTGCGGCGCGGAAGCTAGCCGTGCGTGGCGTGGTGGGTTGCGCCGGGATGGACTGGATGCGCCTGGTGCTCATGCGGCTTGCTCAGTAACGAACCTGCCACCATACCCAGGCTGGCCATCAACACGCCGACGAGCTGGGCGGGGACCAGTTCGCCGAGCGGCGTAGCCAAAAAAAGAATCCACGACACGATGCCCAGTACGATGGAAGCGATCGCCCCGTTGCGGGTCGCACGCTTCCAGTAGAGGCCGCATACCAGTGGTACGAACGCGCCGACCAGCGTGACTTGATAAGCACCGGACACCATTTCATATATCGGCGTGCCTTTCATGGCAACCGCGTAGGCAAGCACGCAGCCGGTGAAAATGAACAACGTGACGCGGAAGGCGAACAACTCCTGTTTGTCCGTCAATCCGCCGCGCATATTCTTGTAAATATTTTCGACAAAGCTCGTTGACGGTGCCAGCAGCGTAGCTGACGCGGTGGATTTAATGGCCGACAGCAGCGCACCAAAGAAAAACACCTGCGCGATAAAGGGCATCTGCGTCAGGATCAGGGTGGGCAGCACGCGTTGCGGATCGCTGGCCAGCAGCTCCCTGGTTTTTTCCGGCATGGCAAGGACCGCGCAAGCGACAATAAACATCGGCACGAACGCAAACGCCAGATAGCTCAGCCCGCCGATGACGGCACCACGCGAGGCCGTCTTGGCGTCCTTGGCCGACATCACGCGCTGGAACACATCCTGTTGCGGGATGGACCCGAGCATCATGGTGATTGCGGCGGCGATGAAAAAGATAACGTCGTGAAAATTGGGTGCCGGGAAGAAGGTGAACCACTCCTTCGTTTGTGCCAACGCATACACCTTGTCGGCACCACCGGCCAGGTCACTGGCCATAAACGCGATGATGGTAAGCCCCACGACGAGAACAATCATCTGGATAAAATCGGTCCAGGCGATGGCCAGCATACCGCCGAAAATTACATAGGCGAGTACGGAGAGGGTGCCGATCACCATGCCGGTATCGACGCTGATCGCGCCATTGCTGACGACATTGAATACCAGTCCCAGGGCGGTGACCTGCGCGGCGACCCAGCCGAGATAGCTCATGATGATCGTCACGGAGCAGAAGATCTCGACCGTCTTGCCGTAGCGCTTGCGGTAGAAGTCGCCGATGGTCATCAGATTCATGCGGTAGAGGCGCGCGGCAAAAAAGAGGCCAACGAAGACCAGGCACATCGACGCGCCGAACGGGTCTTCTACCACGCTGTTCAACCCGCCCTGCACGAATTTGGCGCTGATTCCAAGCACCGTTTCCGCGCCGAACCATGTTGCAAACGTGGTGGTGATGATCATGACCAGCGGCAAGCTTCTGCCCGCGAGCGCAAAATCGGTTGACGTTTTTACGCGGGTACCCGCGTACAGGCCAATGGCCAACGTGCCTAGCAAATAAAGGACCACAAAACCCAGCAGCGCATTCATATGGCGGACAATCCTTCTGGTGGCAGTGCTTGAAAAATCAACGCAAAAATTTTATCAAAACCGCAGCAGGCATACTGGCAAAATACCTGCCGGGCAAGCGGCTATTGCAGCAGGGAGCCAAACAACAGGAACACATACATGCTCGCAACCATGGCCGCGAGCACGACCAGTACCAGCAGCACCGTCGATTGCCAGCGTTGCGTACGGTTGACGCGGTTGATCGCTTTTTCGATTGCCTCCAATCGGGCAGAAGGATCATTTTCGAGCGCGCGATGCACCAGACGCGGCAGCTGCGGCAATGTGGCGGTCCACAGCGGTCCTTCTTTTTTGAGTTGTTTGATCAGGCCGCGCCAACCCAGTTGTTCGGCCATCCATTTTTCGAGAATGGGCTGTGCAACCGGACGCAAGTCCAGTTCTGGATACAGCTGCCTGCCAAGCCCCTCCACCTGCAGCAGGGTTTTTTGCAGCAATACGAGTTGCGGCTGGATTTCCATGCGAAAGCGTCGCGAAACTTCGAACAGGCGCAGCAACACATTGCCGAAATAAATTTCCTTTAGCGGCTTGTCGAAAATCGGCTCGCACACCGAGCGGATCGCGCTTTCAAATTCATCGACGCGCGTTTCTTTCGGTACCCATCCCGCTTCGATATGCGCTACCGCCACGGCTTTGTAATCGCGCTGGAAAAAAGCGGCGAAGTTGCGCGCCAGATAATTTTTATCCTCATCCGCAAGCGTACCCATGATGCCGAAATCAACGCCGCAATATATGCCGTTGCGACCAACGAAGATGTTGCCCGGGTGCATATCGGCGTGAAAAAACCCGTCACGGAATACCTGCGTAAAGAATATCTTCACGCCATCGGCTGCCAGGCGTGCGATGTCGATATTGGCTGCTTTTAGCTGGGCAATATCGTTAACCGGGATGGCGTCAATCCGCTCCATCACCATCACGTCTTTGTGGCAATAGTCGAAATAGACTTCCGGCACGTAAAGCAGCGTGCCATCGATAAAGTTACGCCGCAGCGTAGATGCATTGGCGGCTTCGCGAATGAGGTCAAGCTCATCAAAGATCGCTTTTTCAAACTCGGCCACAACCCCGCGCGGCCGCAGGCGCTTGCCGTCGTCGAACGACGCCTCGATCAGATCGGCGACCACATAAAGCAGGCCGATGTCCTTGGCTATCGTGTGGCCAATATCGGGCCGCAGTATTTTGACCGCGACGTCGCGGCCCGCTTCCTTGCCCGAGAGGAGCGTCGCGAAATGTACTTGTGCAATCGAGGCGCTCGCGATGGGCGTGAGGTCGAATGTTGAAAAGGTGTCCTGATACGTGCGGCCGAAATTGTCGCCGTAGACGCGATTCAGTGTGTTGACGACTTCATCGGCCCCGAATGGTGGCACCGCATCCTGCAAGGCAGCAAGACCGGTGGCGATATCGGCGGGGACCAGGTCGGGCCGCGTGGAAAGCAACTGCCCGAACTTGACGAAAATCGGACCGAGTTCCTCCAGTGCCTGGCGCAGGCGTACCGCGCGCGGCGTCGAATGGTGGCGCCAGAAAAACATCGCCCGAACGACCCCGGCCAACGCGCGCGCGCGTTCGTGTCCGGCGAGAAACTCGTCGAGCCCGTAGCGGTAAACGACGGAAATTATCTTGAGAAAACGGAGTGCGCGCATGAAGCGGCGATTTTAGCCTGTTGCGATGGGGACAGGCTGGTCCACGCGCGCGATGGCGGAGGATTTGATGACAGTTTGCGGGCGTTTGTGGCAACTACTGTGGGTGACCAAACATCTCCCGCCACCACGCTTTGATCCGCAATTTCGCGTTATGCGCGCTTTCGCGCAGGCGCTGATACGCAGGCAGGGCGCGCACGTAGGCGTAGAGCCGCTCTTTCCATCCGGTGATCGCGAGGTAGGCGCGTTTGAACCAGGAAATGGTGAGGAGAGCCGGCTTGGTCAGTGAAAAGATACGCGCGAGAAATGCAGTACCCACAATCTTGGCGATCACGAATACCCAAAACCCGTAGATGGCATGTCCATGCGCGATCAGCCAGAACGCGGCGAGTTTGAATGGCAGCAAGACTGCTGCGGGAATGACGAAGGCAATGAGCGCGGCGTACGGTGGCAATTTGGCGATCTGCGTTTCGGCCCAGTGCACTGGCGGGAGTTTGCCGATCCACGCCATAAACGCCAGCATCTCGTCCCATACCCACTCTTCGAGAAATACCCAGATCGCGAGAGGAATGGCGAAAAGGCCGCGCCCAATGCGGCGCAGCAGACTCCTAGGGGGAACGTCGTTGGTCACGATGGTCGCCGCGCTGCGTGCATGCACACAATTTCATGAAGAGTGTCTATAGACGGGCATCCCGGCGCACTTTGCCGCCGAAAGGCGCGCGGATGCTGGATCTACGCTTGAAAATGCGGGGAAAGCCCAAGCGATCACGTCGAAACCCTGGCGACACGCGCTTCCAGTCGCGCGATGTCGTCGCGCAGGGACTCATTCTGCAAAGTCAGGGCTTCAAGTTCGCGCGCCGTAATGAATGCGCGCCGTTCTTCGGCGAGGTATTCGGCCACATTCGCGGTGACGCGTTGCCCCGCATCCACGCGCCATGCATGCACGCGATGCGCAGTCTCCACCACGCGATGCGCGACGACGTCACCGACAACACGACTCAAATCGGCCTCGATGTCCCACTCGACGTTGCGCGCGATGTCAGAAAGTGTCGCCGCCAATTCGGAGTCGCCGGTGAAAACGATTTGCGATAGCGCGGCCGGCTCTTTTGTCGCAAGTCCCGGCAGCAGGGACAGTGGCACATTGAAGGAAACGTCGGGGGTCGGCGCGGCAGAGCCGTGGCCGGTTTCCCCGCCCCGCGGCAATTCCCCCGCAAGCGTTTTCCGCCTACGGGGGTTCACCGGGCCGACCTGCGAGGCGATAACCTTGCCCTGATGCACCCGCAACCGCTGGCGTGCTGCCGGGTAATCCGACAACACGCGGTTTAACAGCTTGATAACCGGAAACTGTAAAACGCGGTTTTGCAACGTCAGCTCGACTGTTGAATACCCGCCAGCAACCACGTCGACTTTGTGTCATCGAGGCGTTTCGATACGTGCCAGATTTCATCAAACGCCTCGGCAGGACCGCCGATCTCTTCGCGAATTTCGCCGGTGTAGCGCACGCTGGCGACGGCGCGCTGGCCCTCGGTGGTGACTTCAAGCACGGCAACATTTAGCGAGACAATTTCGGTCTTCTGCGGCGCGTCGCCACGCTCCTGAATCTGCAGCGACAGTTCGGCGTACATTTCCGGCGTGGTGAAATCGCGGATGTCATTCACGTCGCGCGCATCATTGGCAGCCTGCATACGAATAAACGCAAATCGCGCCTGCCGTTCGAAGCCAGGCACATCAAAATCGGCCGGGATGCGCGGTGCGGCCGCAGGCGCGGCGTTGGCGCCGCCCATCAGCTTGCTGCCGATTTCAGGTGCGCCGGAAGCGAGACCACCGCTTTGGAATGGCGTCGGTGCGGCTGCTGGTATCGATGCGCCTGGCGCACTGCCGAGTCCGGCGTACTGCATCGGCGCGGCATTGCCACTACCACTACCACTTCCATTTTCCAGCGCTTTCTTGCGCATATACATGCGAAACAGCATGAAGGCACCGATCGCCAGGCCGGCAAACAGCAGGATGTCCATCATTTTGAGGCCGCTAAATCCGCCGCCCATAAACATCGACGCCAGCAATCCGCCTGCAGCAAGGCCTGCGAGTGGGCCCAGCCATCTGCTCATGCCTGAGGGAGCAGCCGCTGCGGGCGCAGCGGCACCGGCGGGCGCGACCGTGTTCTGGGCCGGCGGCTTGGGCGCCTCTTTCTGGATATTGTCCTTTTGCATTCCGGTGGACTTGGCGCCGCCCAACCGCTTTTTCGCATCCGCGTCACCGACGCTGAGCAGGGTCGCGCAAAACGCCAATATGACGACGATCAAAAAATTCTTCATGATGATTTCCTCCAGTTTTGAAATCCGCACCGGTCATCTTAAGCCGGCGTCGGTTTATCCCAACGATTTATCCGTCCGCACTTACTTGGTGATTTTCGCGCTGTAAGTAAGTTCCACATCCGCGCCACTTTTGTTTTCCCACATGAGGCAATACGTTTCCTTGGCCTTGGCCTCGTACAAGCCTGACTCGCCATTGGTGCGATCGAGCTTGACCGGATAATAGACCTGATCGCCTTTATGGTAATGAAGATTGAAATTCAGCTTCGCGGCCGATTCAAAACGGTACTCAATCTTTTGCGGCGGCACCAGCGACAGGCATTTCTCATAGACCTTGCCCGATTTGATCATCACCGGCTTGGTCGCCTGTGAAAAAGCGCTGGTTGCGAGCAGCGCCATCGCAGCTGCCATCACGATGCGTTTCATAGTTTTACGCCACGATGCAAGGCCACGACGCCGGCGGCCAGATTAAAAAACTCCACGCGTTTCAAGCCCGCCGTCTCCATCATGCCCTTGAGTGCTTCCTGATCGGGATGCATGCGGATGGATTCGGCCAGATAACGATAGCTGGCTTCGTCCTTCGCAACGAATTTCCCGAGCAGCGGCAGGATATTGAAAGAGTAAGCGTCATAGACCTTGCTTAAGCTGGTGTGTACTTTGGAAAATTCAAGCACCAGCAGACGGCCACCGGGCTTTAGCACCCGGGCCATTTCCGCCAATGCAAAATTCTTGTGTGTCATATTGCGCAAGCCGAACGCGACCGAGACAAGGTCGAAGGATTCGCTCGCAAAAGGCAATTTCTCGGCGTCGCACAGTGCGGCCGGCAACGAAAGACCGCTGTTGATCAGCCGGTCGCGCCCGACTTTCAGCATCGCCTCATTGATATCGGTTTGCCAGACTTGTCCGCTGGCACCCGCCAGCTTGGCAAACGCCATGGCCAGGTCGCCCGAGCCGGATGCCACGTCCAGCACCTTTTCGCCGGGCTTTACATTCGCCAAATCCACCGTGAAGCGCTTCCACAAGCGATGTATGCCGCCCGACATCAGGTCATTCATCACGTCATACGAAGGCGCAACGGACTTGAATACTTCGCGTACCTTGGCGGATTTTTCGCCCTCGGGCACCTGCTGGAATCCAAAATGTGTGGCGTTACTCATTTTCCGTCCAGGTTCTGTGCTCTTGATATGCGGTGACACAAAAGATCTTCCAGGGGCCACCGCGACGGGCAAGCGCGTATGAGGTGTTGAAACATTGTGCCACTTGATCCTTGCGGGAAATAGTCCATGCCAGATCGGCGACGCAAAAATCGTTTCCTTGCGAGACGAATGATCGCTCTTCAAACGCTGCCCGCTGAAAACCGCTATTCGCATACTGCGCGCAAAGTGCGACGTTGTTGGCCTCTAGCGCCTCGATGTCAGCGAAGACCCCGTTGCCACCCGCGTGCGCGATCATCGCCGGCGTATCGTAGTGCGCCGATACCGCATTTCCATCGAGGCGGTTAAACGCATCGCGATAGGTGTCGAAAAATGTGTGCACGTCTCTTGGCATAGCGTTTATTCCCGACTAGCGCTGGCTTGGGCCATACGCGCCAGATACGATTGCCAATACTCATCCTGGCGCACACCCAGGTCGTAAAAATAATCCCAGGCATACAGACCAGTATCGTGACCGTCCGAGAAAACCAGTTTGACCGCGTACGTCCCGGTCGGCTCGATCGCCTTGATCTCAACGTTCTTTTTGCCCACCTGCAATACTT
>JAJAYN010000002.1 GCA_026786225.1 Burkholderiales bacterium
AGATCGTGGTGCAATTGATTGCCCCGATTGCGATGGAAGACGGGTTGCGCTTCGCCATCCGTGAAGGCGGTCGTACCGTCGGCGCAGGCGTGGTTTCTAAAATCGTTAAGTAAAGCAACACTGTTTCACGGACTGCAGGCCAATAGCTCAATTGGCAGAGTGTCGGTCTCCAAAACCGAAGGTTGGGGGTTCGAGGCCCTCTTGGCCTGCCACTCAAGTTGCAAAGGTTGTGTAGCAAAACTTGAATGTGACCGTGAAGTAGTGAAAGTATGAGGGCTGAATTTCGCCCTGGGTTTGGCCTTTAACACAGCACGAAAAAGAGAAGCATGAAAGACAAAATTCAAATCGCAGTTGCAATCCTGCTCGTCATTGCCGGCGTTGTGCTTTTTTCCGTGTTATCGGACAAGCCCACCATTGCCCGCTTGGGCGCGATGTTTGGTTGCTTTATTGTCGCTGGCGCTGTTGCGTGGTTCACTGAACCAGGCAGTGAATTCATACAGTACACAAAGGAGTCCATCGAGGAGGCCAAAAAGGTAGTTTGGCCGACGCGCAAGGAAACCATGCAATCGACGGGCGTGATATTTGTTTTTGTGTTCGTGATGGCCCTGTTCTTATGGGTGGTGGATTGGAGCCTTACGCTCGGCATTACCAAATTAATCGGTGGAGCGTAAATAATGCGTTGGTACGTTGTTCACGCTTATTCAGGGCAGGAAAAAAGCATTCAGGCGGCATTGATCGAGCGCATCAAGCGTTCCGGCATGGCCGATAAATTTGGCGACGTTTTGGTGCCAACGGAAGAAGTGGTCGAAATGAAGAGCGGTGCAAAGTCGCTTTCAGAGCGTCGTTTTTTCCCGGGCTACATTCTCGTGCAAATGGAAATGACGGATGAAACCTGGCATTTGGTGAAGAGCACGCCCAAAGTGACTGGTTTTATCGGCGGTACTGCGAATCGCCCATCGCCAATTTCACAAAAGGAAGTCGACAATATCCTCAATCAAGTCAAGGAAGGCGTCGAAAAACCGAAACCGAAAGTGCTGTTCGAGGTGGGAGAGAACGTGCGTGTTAAGGATGGTCCGTTCACCGATTTCAACGGTAATGTCGAAGATGTGAATTATGACAAGTCAAAAATTCGCGTTTCCGTACTAATTTTTGGCCGGTCCACGCCCGTCGAGCTCGATTTCGGTCAAGTCGAAAAGCAGTAAATTTATATCGCAGGTGCTGGTTTGCAATCCGCCAGTATTTGTTTGTTTTGAAGTGATTGTGAATTTGAGGGGAGAGCACCGTAAAGCCGGTGTTCGCTACCACCCAAGGAGATAAACATGGCAAAGAAAGTCGTCGGCTATATCAAGCTGCAAGTGCCGGCCGGAAAGGCGAATCCGTCGCCGCCGATCGGTCCCGCGCTGGGGCAGCGTGGTTTGAACATTATGGAATTCTGCAAAGCGTTTAATGCGCAAACGCAGAAAATGGAACCGGGCTTGCCGATTCCTGTGGTGATCACCGCATTTGCGGACAAATCATTTACCTTCATCATGAAGACGCCACCGGCGTCAATTCTGATCAAGAAAGCCGCCAAAGTTGAAAAGGGCAGCAAGACGCCGCAGTCCGACAAGGTCGGCAAGTTAACGCGCGCGCAGGCTGAGGAAATTGCGAAAACAAAAATGCCCGATCTAACGGCGGCTGATATGGATGCGGCAGTACGCACCATCGCAGGAAGCGCCCGTTCGATGGGTATTGAAGTGGAAGGGGTTAGATAATGGCTACTTTACCTAAGCGTCAAAAAGCGTTCGTTGGTCTCGTAGACCGCGACAAGAATTACGCAGTTGCCGAAGCGCTGGAGATCATCAAGAAAACCGCGACCGCAAAGTTCGATGAGTCGGTCGATGTTGCGATCAATCTCGGTATCGATGCGAAGAAATCCGACCAGGCTGTGCGCGGTTCTGTCGTATTGCCACGCGGTACGGGCAAGAACGTGCGCGTCGCGGTATTCGCTCAAGGTGATAACGCCAAGAAGGCGACTGACGCTGGTGCCGATATCGTGGGTTTTGAAGATCTGGCAGAAAAAATCAAGGGTGGCTTCATGGATTTCGATGTGGTCATTGCCACGCCGGATGCCATGCGCGTCGTTGGTGCGTTGGGACAAGTGCTTGGTCCACGCGGTCTGATGCCGAACCCGAAGGTTGGCACCGTCACGCCGAACGTGGAACAAGCCGTTAAGAATGCCAAAGCGGGTCAAGTGCAATATCGCGCTGACAAAGGTGGCATCGTGCAGTGCACGATCGGCCGTGCGTCGTTCACGCTTGAGGCGCTGAGCGAAAATTTGACTGTCCTGATCGGTGCGGTCAATAAGTCGAAGCCCGCCACGACGAAAGGCGTCTACCTGAAGAAAGTATCGCTGTCGTCGACGATGGGTGTTGGCGTGCGTCTGGATACGTCTGCGTTCTCAGCTAGCTCACAGCAGCAGCAGTAAGAAATAAAGTCCTTCGCCAACATCGTTGGCGGGGGCTGTTCTTTGGGCCTCCCGATTCAGTTTCTAAGGTCGGGAGGGTTGTCAAAGACCGTAGGAATCGTGGGTGGCGGCTTCACTGTTACTCAGGATTTAATCGATGGAGATGTCGTCCTACGCAGATGGCGGTCCCAGCAAAGATTTCGTCACACCGGCATGAAAATGCCGACGTCGATCTCCGAAGCAAGGTCGCTGTGTGTTTGAGTGCATCGTCTGGTGTATTCGATCATTAACGTAAAGGAGATCAAACGTGAGTTTGAATCTGGATGGTAAGAAAGAAGTCGTCTCGGAAGTCGCCGCGCAAGTGTCGAAGGCTCAGACGATGGTGCTCGCAGAGTATCGGGGTACTTCAGTAGCTCAACTGACCAAATTGCGCAGCGATGCGCGCGCCAAGGGCGTTTACATGCGTGTTCTCAAGAACACCCTGGCCCGCCGCGCGGTTGTCGGTACACCCTTCGAGGTAGCCGCTGACAAAATGGTTGGCCCGCTGATTTATAGCTTCTCCGTTGATGCAGTCGCGGCAGCGAAAGTCGTTAGTGATTTCGCCAAAGGCAACGAGAAATTTGCAATCACGGCAGGCGCGTACGGCGGCAAGATTCTGGACAAGGCGGGCGTGCAAACGCTGGCCAGCATTCCGTCCAAGGAAATTTTGCTGTCTCAATTGCTG
>JAJAYN010000003.1 GCA_026786225.1 Burkholderiales bacterium
CCGCCAAACCAACCGTTCACGTGTATCGAACTGATCTTGGCAGTGAGCCCCTCCGACTCCATGATGCGCAGAATGCGCTGGACTTCTTTTCGGGGCAGCGTCGGCACATCCTCGCAAAAATCAATCGCGATATCTGCTTCGCGATAGCGTTGGTCGGAGGCGAGCGCGGTGCCTGAAACTTCACGCAGAATGCGTTCAGCTACGCGCGTCAAATGCCTGCGATCAACGTTGCGTTCAGAAACGGCCTTCACAAAACGCTGTTTGAGTTTTTGTTCCGCGTGATCGGCATAAAAATAAAATGCACCGTTCTCGCCCACCACGCCATCCACCGGCCACATGCGCGCGATATGGTCACACCAGCCTGCAGGTCTTCCTGTGATTGGCACGACCATCAATCCCACGTTCTTGAGCGCCTCCACAGCAGCGTAAGCGTCAGCGGTAAGGCGGCCTTCAGTGGTCAGAGTATCGTCGATATCAAATAGTACGCCTCTAATACCGGCGCGGCTTTCCAGACTAAATGCTGCCAACGGGCGCATGGATGCTGGCTCTACCTTCACTAAACGAGCGCCAGATAGCGGGCTTCAATAAACGTTGCCGCCCTGCTGCGCTCCGCCTCATCCATGTGCAATCCACACTTGGTGCGTCGCCAAAGAATGTCATCCGGCTTTCTGGCCCACTCCTCCCTGATGCAGAAGTCGATTTCGCGTTCACTCAGCAATGACGCACCCGCACCAAACAATTCGCCGAGGTCCGACATGGCGCGAGTACCTTTGAGCAGTTTCTCGGCGCGTGTGCCGTGGCGACGTACCAGACGGCTAAGGTAGTCGATGGGTAAAGACGGGTGCGTTATTGCCAAGGCGTCTATCGCCTCGGGCAATGTATCGAATTCTCCACCGGGTAGCGGTTCGTCGCCGGTCCATGCTTTCGAGAGCGCGGGAAAGTAAGGACTCAATTCTTCAAGCGCATGCTCGGCTAAGCGACGGTACGTTGTGATCTTGCCGCCGAAGATCGACAGCAATGGCAATTTTCCACCCTGATGATCGGTCTTCAAAACATAGTCACGCGTGATCTCCGAGGGATTTGCTGCGCCGTCGTCGTACAGGGGCCGCACACCGGCGTAGCTCCATACAACGTCGGCTTCATGTAGCGGTTTGGCAAGGAACTGGTTGGCGGCGTGAATCAAGTAGGTGATTTCTGCCTTGGATATCTGGTGGCCTTCCGCTACCGATTTGACATGCACGTCGGTGGTGCCGATGAGGCTTAATTTCTCTTCCAACGGAATGATAAACACGACACGCTTGTCGTCGTTTTGCAGGATGTACGCATGCTGCTGGTCGTGCACACGTGGCACCACGATATGGCTGCCCTTAACCAGCTTCACTGTGGCTGTCATAGGCACATGCACGGCGTCATCGAGCAATTGCTTCACCCACGGACCCGCAGCGTTTACGACACCACGCGCCCGCGCCTCGCTTGTTTCGCCTGTATCGATATTGCTCATTCCGATTTGCCATACATCGCCAACGCGTTTTCCGCCCGTCACCCGCGTACGGGTACGAATCTCTGCCCCGTGCTCCCTCGCCGAAACGGCATTCAGCACGGTCAGACGGGCGTCATCGACGCGCGCGTCGGAATAAAAGAATCCCTGCCGAATTGAACTCTTGAGGCCGGCGCTGTACTGCTGATCCGGAAATGACACGCCACGCGATCCAGGTAGCGATATCTTGCCGCCGATGTGGTCGTACATGAACAGGCCAAGCCGTACCATCCATGCTGGCCGCATGCTGCTGTCGTGCGGCAGAATAAATTCAAGCGGCTGGATAATATGCGGGGCCAGTTTGAGCAACACCTCACGCTCTTGCAACGATTCGCGCACCAGGCGGAATTCATTTTGCTCCAGATAGCGCAACCCGCCATGGATCAGCTTGGAGCTCCATGAGCTAGTGGCAGATGCGAGGTCATCCTGCTCCAGTAGCAGCACCTTTAGACCGCGCCCCGCGGCGTCGCGCGCGATACCGCAACCATTGATACCCCCTCCGACAATAGCGAGGTCATAGTTATGCTCGCTCATGTGCCAATGTCCTGCCAGCGGCTGCGAAATTTGTCGAGCCACAAAAGCGAGAAGGCAGTCTTAGTATCGGTAATTTCGCTGTTACCGACTTTCTCGACAGCCTCCGCAAGCGACATCGTGAACACTTCCAAGAATTCTCCAGCGTCACGCTGGTGGCCGACGTGCGTGAGATCTCTCGCCACATAGAGCTCGATCGCCTCGTTGGAATAGCCTATACCAGCGTGAAGGGTGACGGCGTGCTGCCAATGTGCAGCGGTATAACCGGTTTCCTCAAGCAACTCACGCCGCGCGGTGTCGGCATGTGGTTCACCTACGTCAATTTTTCCCGCAGGAAGCTCGATGAAATGTCGGCGAACGGGGTAGCGGAACTGATGCTCAAAGATAAGCGTGTCGTCATCGACGAAAGCGGCAATGATGACGGCGCCAGGATGCAATACGTATTCCCGCCAGGATTCGCCACCATCGGGCAAGCGCACGCGATCAAGATCGACACGAATCATCTTCCCGTCCAGCACACGTTCGCTGGAGAGTGTGTGCTCGGTCAGGTCGGGGAAATCAGAAAGAAGCCTGGATGGCATTCAAGCAGGCTGTCATCAATGCGCTCGGGAATATACCCAGTAACAGTAGCGCGAATGCATTGACGACTAAAAGTCCACGCATGTCGGCACTGGCCGTGATCGGCATCGTGTCGGTAGGTGCATCGAAATACATGACACGGATGATACGAAGGTAGTAAAAAGCGCCGATGACGCTCATCAATACGGCAAACACCACAAGCCATGTGTACCCGGCATTGAGCGCGCCTTCGAGTACGGCGAGCTTTGCCCAGAAGCCGAGGAATGGTGGAATACCCGCCATGGAAAAAATGATGAACAACATCATCAAAGCATAAAGCGGCGAACGCTGATTGAGCCCCTTAAAGTCGTCGATGTTGTCGGCTTCAAACCCGGCCCGTGATAGCAGCATGATCATGCCGAAACTCCCGGCCGTCATCAGCACGTAAGTGATGATGTAAAACATGCCGGACGCATACCCATTCTTGGTGCCAGCCAGAATACCCAGCAACAGAAAGCCCATGTGCGAAATCGTCGAGTACGCCAACATGCGTTTCAAATTCGTCTGTGAAATGGCAACGATATTGCCAAGCGCCATCGACAGCATCGCGAGAATCACCAACATGCCCTGCCAATCGCTGACCGCGCCGCCGAGCGAATCGGCGAGGATACGCATGATGAAACCGAAGGCCGCGAGCTTTGGTGCCGAACCGATAAACAATGTCATCGCCGTCGGCGCAC
>JAJAYN010000004.1 GCA_026786225.1 Burkholderiales bacterium
GCATCGACAAGCCCTTCGGTACCGGCAGACAGTGCTCGGCGGGGGCTGCACAGTACTGGGCGTATCCGCCACCTGGCGTTAACGTACAGACGGCGTCGCCGATTTTCCAGCTAGTGACCCCGCCACCGATGGCAACGATGGTGCCTGATACTTCCAGACCCATGATGGGTGATGCGCCAGGTGGCGGCGCGTAGCTGCCGGAACGTTGCGCGACATCGGGACGATTGACGCCGGCAAATTCGACCTGGATCAGCACATCGTTTTCGCTGAACGCAGGCAGCGGGCCGCTCACGATGTGCATGTTCTCGGCGGCACCGGGCGTGGTGATGGTCACGTACTTCATGCTGGCGGGAAGTGAGGAAGTTGCGGAGTTCATTTTGATTACCGGTTGAATTTAAATTTCGTAATAGTCATGCATTCCAGAGCCAGGCCGCACCGCGCACCCCGCTGGAGTCGCCAAATTTTGGCGGCACCAGGCGCGTGGCGACATGGTCGCTGAGAACATAGCTTCCCCATATCTTTGGTACTGCCGTATACCATCTCGACACATTGGACAATCCACCGCCGAGTACGATCACTTCAGGGTCGAGTATGTTGATGATCGTTGCGAGGCTTCTCGCCAGGCGATTCTCATACGCAAGCAACGCGCCTTCGCATTCCGCGTCGTGCGCAGCGCCTGCGACGATTTCCGGCATGCTCAATGCGCGGCCTGTGTCTTCCAGAAAATGTTTGGCGGCACCCGTACCCGAGAGCCAGGTTTCGATACAGCCGTGTCGTCCGCAATAGCACGCATGTCCGGGTAGCTCGCTGGCTTCCGGCCAAGGCAATGGATTGTGTCCCCATTCGCCACTGATGGCGTTGGCACCCGTCACCACATGACCATCGATACAAATTCCTCCACCGGTGCCCGTGCCGAGGATGACGCCAAATACATTTCCTGCACCTGCAGCGGCACCATCCGTCGCTTCCGACAGGGCAAAACAATTGGCATCGTTTGCGCTACGGACTTCCCGGCCGAGCAATATCTGCAAATCTTCCACCAGCGGCTGACCGTTGAGGCAGGTTGAGTTGGCATTTTTGATACGCCCGGCATTCTTTGCGGGTGCGCGCGAAATCGCGCCCGGCGTGGCGATGCCTACTGTGCCCGTTTCTCCAAGAGCCGCTTCCGCGTCGTTTACCAGCGCAACGATCACGTCCAACGTCTTTGCGTAGCTCTCGTGCGGTGTCGCGACGCGCTCGCGATAGCGCTCGCCCGATTCATCGAGCGCCAGCAATTCTATTTTGGTGCCGCCAAGGTCGATGCCAAACCGGATCATGGGAGCGTTAGTTGCGTCGTAGGAAAGTGGATGTGCGATTATGACGTGAGTCGAACCCATACATATGCATAGGACGCCCGCAATGGCCAAGAAATCCGAAGACGTCAAAATCATCCTGCCGATCATCGCGAACGGAAAAACCAAGCTCGCCGCTATCGACCCACGATCCACCTGCAATTTCAGCGGCGACAAAGCCGCGACGGTCGCGATCTTTGCGCAACTCAATGCGCAGCTTGTGGAGTTGCAGGAGGTGCTCTACGCCGAGAATAAGCACAAACTGCTCGTGGTGTTACAGGCGACCGATACCGGCGGCAAGGACGGTGTGATTCGCAAAGTGTTTTCGGGTGTCAATCCCTCGGGCGTGCACGTCGCGAGCTTCAAGGCACCAACGCCCGATGAGCTGGAACACGACTACCTGTGGCGGGTGCATCAGCGCGTCCCTGGCAAGGGAGAGATGGTGATTTTCAATCGCAGCCACTATGAGGACGTGCTTATCACGCGCGTCGAAGGCTGGATCGATGACCGTGCCGCCAAGCGGCGATTTCGCCAGATCAACGATTTCGAGGCGATGCTGGTGGAAGAAGGCACCATCATTATCAAATTTTTCCTGCACATCTCGAAGGAAGAACAAAAGGAGCGCCTGCAGGATCGCCTGGATGACAAAGCCAAGAACTGGAAATTCAATCCCGGCGATTTGGTCGCGCGTGGGAAATGGGACGAGTACCAACGCGTTTATGAGGAGGCGATCAACGCCACTTCGAGCCCGCACGCGCCCTGGCACATCGTGCCGGCTGATCGCAACTGGGTGCGCGACTTGTATGTGTGTTCGGTGATCGTCAGTACGCTGCGCGACCTCAAAATGCGCTACCCGGACCCCGCACCAGGGCTGGAGAAGATCGTCATCAAGTAGCGCGATTGCGGCACTGCACAAGACCGCTAAGTCCTTGTGTTAAAATCATAAGTTATTAATTTCGTTACGCCACACTGTGCGCTCAGGCGCGCATTTACTAGTGACCCTTTCAGCCTTTCAAGCCAGCCATGCCTATTTACGCGTACAAATGCTCGTCCTGTGGACACACCAAGGATGTATTGCAAAAAATCAGCGCCGATCCGCTGACGGTTTGTCCCGCCTGCGGTGCGGCGACGTTTGCCAAACAATTGACGGCACCCGGTTTTCAACTGAAGGGCAGCGGCTGGTACGTTACTGATTTTCGCGATGGCAAGAAGCCCGCCGCCGACGCCAAGACGGATGCCGCCACACCCGATGCCGGTGCCGACAGCAAAACAGAAGCCAAGCCGGAAACGAAATCCGACACGAAGTCCGACAGTACGGTGCCAACGCCAGCAGCAGCGCCCGCCGCAACGCCGGCGCCAAGCACGCCGGCACCTGTGGCGGCACCCGCCAAGTGAGCAGGAAAGAGCAAGCACGTGCGTAAATACTTGATCGCAGGTCTGTTGGTATGGATACCGCTGGTCATCACCGGCTGGGTGATGAAGCTGCTCATCGATACGATGGATCAGTCTCTGTTGCTTCTGCCCGAGCGATTTCGCACCGAGGCATTGTTCGGCGTGCACATTCCAGGGCTGGGTGTGATTCTCACGGTGAGTATTGTTCTGCTAACCGGCGTGATTGCGGCAAACTTCTTTGGCCGAAAGCTGTTGCACTGGTGGCATCTCGTTCTCCAGCGTATCCCGATCGTGCGCTCGATCTACGGCGGCGTGAAGCAGATTTCAGACACATTGTTTTCGCCTGAGGGCAAAGCTTTCCGCAAAGCAGTGCTGGTGCGCTACCCGCAGCACGATACATGGACCGTCGCGCTGCTTACAGGTGAACCTCAGCATGAAGTAACCGATCACCTCGGTTTTGGTTATTACGCCGTTTTTGTTCCCACCACACCCAACATCACGGCGGGGTTTTTCCTGTTGGTCGAACAATCCGAAGTCAGGCCGCTCAATATGAGCGTCGATGAAGCGCTCAAGTACATTATCTCCATGGGCGTAGCGGAACCACCGCGACCCATTCACAGAAACGGTGCCGAGATGAAAACATCCGGCACCGACCCCAATCCGACGCCGTAGCTGACACCCCCGCAGCTACGGCGTCGCCAGAAATAGCCATTGTCATTTCGCACCTGGTCATGTCGGGTGAGAAGTTTGTTTGTCGTGAGCGCTTGAGAATCGCACGCAAAACGTCGCCCTGAACATGGGCTGAAATGGCAACCCAGACAACATCGAAAAATTTGCCGGAACCCATCATGAGAACCAATTACTGCGGCTTCATCGACAAACAATATCTCGGGCAACAAGTCACGCTATTCGGCTGGGCGCATCGCCGGCGCGATCACGGCGGCGTCATCTTTATAGACCTGCGTGATCGTGAAGGTCTGGTGCAGGTAGTGATCGATCCTGATACGCCAAACGCATTTCAGACCGCCGATAAAACACGCAGTGAATTTGTGCTGAAAGTCGTCGGCAAAGTGCGGCCACGTCCGGAAGGCACCATCAATACCAATCTCAAGAGCGGCGAAATTGAAGTACTCGCGTCGGAAGTTGAAGTGCTCAATACCGCGCTGACGCCGCCGTTCATGATCGATGACGAAAACATCAACGAGGAAGTGCGCCTCAAATACCGCTACATCGATCTTCGTCGCGAAACGATGCAGAAAAATCTGCGCATGCGCTATCGCATCGCCATGGCCGTGCGCCAATACCTCGATCAGCAGGGCTTCATCGATATCGAGACCCCGGTGCTCTACAAATCCACACCGGAAGGTGCACGCGAGTTTCTGGTGCCATCGCGCATGCACGACGGGCAGTTCTACGCCTTGCCGCAAAGCCCCCAATTATTCAAGCAGCTCTTGATGGTGTCGGGGTTTGATCGTTATTACCAGATCGTGAAATGCTTCCGCGACGAAGACCTGCGCGCAGATCGTCAGCCTGAATTCACGCAGATCGATATTGAGACCTCGTTCCTGAACGAGCGCGAAATTCAGGACATCATGGAGGGACTGGTGAAGGCGATGTGGAAGGCCGGCGTCGACGTTGACCTGCCTGATTTCCCGCGCATCACCTATGCAGATGCGATGGCCAAATATGGCTCGGACAAACCCGACCTGCGTGTGAAGCTCGATTTGACCGAGCTGACCGACATCGTTCGTGATTCCGGCTTCAAGGTGTTTGTCGACATGGCGAATGCGAAGAATGGTCGCGTCGCGGCACTCAATGTGCCGGGCGGCAACGCTATGTTTGCGCGCAAAGAGATCGATGATCTGACCACGTTCGCGGCGATTTATGGCGCCAAGGGGCTCGCTTACATCAAGGTCAACGACGCGAGCAAACCCAACGCCGAAGGGCTGCAATCGCCGATCGTAAAGTTCATGTCCGACGACGTGCTGGCGAAAATTCTTGCCGCCTGCAGCGCAAAAACAGGCGATCTGATTTTCTTCTGCGCGGACAAATCCAAAGTCGTCTATGACACGCTGGGCGCACTGCGCGTGAAAATCGGCCATTCAAAAGGATTTGCGGAGTCGGGCTACAAACCGGTGTGGGTGGTGGATTTCCCCGCGTACGATTTCGACGAAGAAAACAATCGCTACGTATCGGCGCACCACCCGTTCACGGCACCGAAGGACGAGCATATCGACCTCATGGAAACCGACCCTTCCAAAGTGCTGGCCAAGGCCTACGATGTGGCGATGAACGGCTGGGAGCTGGGCGGCGGTTCGGTGCGTATTCACCAGCCGGCGTTACAACAAAAGCAATTCAAGACGCTGGGCATTTCGCCAGAAGATCAACGCGCCAAATTCGGCTTCCTGCTTGACGCGCTCGAGTACGGCGCACCGCCGATGGGTGGCATCGCGTTTGGCCTGGATCGCTCGGTGACGCTGATGTGTGAGAAATGGGATTCGATCCGTGATGTCATCGCATTTCCGAAAACGCAACGCGGCCAGGATTTGATGGTCGATGCGCCTACACCAGTGCCAGAGAAGCAGTTGCGTGATTTGCATATCAAGTTACGAAACACGACGCAAAGTAATTAATCGACGCGGCAAAGGTGGGTATGGAAATTGGCAAACCCTAGCATCGGCGGGCGTCCCCAGCCATTTTCGTTCCGGAAGGCCCGCCGAATGGCGTTCTACAGGAAAATGTTTGATGTCGCGATGCTGAGCTACACAATCAATCAAACTCTCGCCACCACAATATTCGTACGAAATAAAAAAGCCGGGCAAGCCCGGCTTTTTTATTTTAATCATTCAGCGAAATTTACTCGCCTGTTGTTTCCGCTGTTGGCGCTGCGGAAATTTCCGGGCGGTCAACGAGCTCGATAAGTGCCATCGGCGCGTTATCGCCAACACGGAAACCGAACTTCAGGATACGCATATATCCACCGGCGCGGCTTTTGTAGCGCGGGCCGAGCACATCAAACAATTTGGTGACCATGTCACGATCACGTAAGCGGTTAAACGCGAGGCGACGATTGGCCAGTGTTGGCTCTTTCCCCAAGGTGATGATGGGTTCGAATACTTTGCGCAACGCTTTGGCTTTTGGCAATGTGGTCTTGATGACCTCGTGCAACAGGAGCGAGTTAGTCATGTTGCGGAACATCGCGAGGCGATGCGACGATGTCTTGTTGAGCTTCTTTAATCCGTGACGATGTTTCATGGTGATTTCCTTAGTAGTGTCTTGGCCGTTTTGCTTAAGAAATTAAGCCAGCCTTGTTATCGTTATGGTTTTGAAAAAACTTCGAGCTTGGTTGTTGGTGCAGTGAAACACCGCACCAACATCAGCAAAACTTATTTTGTTATGCCTGCAACCGGCCAGTTCTCCAGCTTCATGCCGAGGGTCAGGCCTTTGCTTGCGAGTACTTCCTTGATTTCGTTCAACGACTTGCGGCCCAGATTTGGTGTCTTCAACAATTCGTTTTCGGTACGTTGAATCAGATCACCGATGTAATAAATATTCTCAGCCTTGAGGCAATTGGCGGAGCGCACGGTAAGTTCGAGATCATCCACCGGCTGCAACAGGATCGGATCGATCTGTGGCATCTTGGCTTCTTCTGCCTGCATTGGCGTGCCTTGGAGATCGGCAAACACCGACAGCTGATCAACCAACACGCGAGCCGCATAACGGACCGCTTCTTCCGGCTCAATGGCACCGTTGGTTTCGATGTCCATCACCAGACGATCAAGATCGGTGCGCTGCTCTACACGGGCGCTTTCAACGGCATAGCTCACACGACGAACAGGCGAGTAGGAAGCATCCAACAGGATGGAACCAGCCGAACGAGTATCTTGCTCGGTACGACGCGCGGTTGCCGCGACATAGCCACGGCCTTTTTCGACTTTGATCTGCATATCGATCTTGCCGCCGGCAGTCAGGTGCGCAATGACGTGCTCAGGATTCAGGATTTCGACATCGTGCGTCTGCTCGATATCGGCACCCGTGACGGCGCCGGCAGTCGCTTTTTTCAGCTTCAGCGTGACATCGTTACGGTTGTGCAGCTTCATCACCAAACCTTTGAGGTTCAGCAGGATGTCAACCACGTCTTCTTGCACGCCTTCCAGCGTGGAGTATTCATGGAGAACGCCGGCGATCTTCACTTCGGTCGGCGCGTAGCCGGGCATCGAAGAAAGCAAAATGCGGCGAAGTGCGTTGCCGAGGGTGTGGCC
>JAJAYN010000005.1 GCA_026786225.1 Burkholderiales bacterium
GCGAAACACCGCCTGTCCCTCGCCGTGCGCCGTCGCAACGGGAATGCGCGAACCGGCCATTCCGGCAAACAAGATTGACGGCGACTCGCGGATCTCCAGCATGACCGTACGCGCTTCGTATTGCTCACTCTTGTTCTTTTCAAAATGCGGCCAGTGTTCAGTACCGGGAATAATTTCGTGCAGATTGGACATCATCTGGCAGCCATTGCACACGCCCAGTGCGAAAGAATCATCGCGCTGGAAGAATCGTTCAAACTCTTCGCGAGCCAGTTCGTTGAAAAGTATCGACTTCGCCCAACCCTCGCCCGCACCCAGGACATCGCCATAAGAGAACCCACCACAAGCAGCAAAGCCCTTGAAATCGCGCAGCGAAATGCGACCGGCGATGATGTCGCTCATATGCACGTCAATCGCTGTGAAACCCGCTTTGGTAAAGGCATGCGCCATTTCGAGCTGACCGTTTACGCCTTGCTCGCGAAGGATCGCGATTTTCGGTTTCACGCCCGAACCCATAAACGGCGCGGCAATATTTTCTGCGGGATCAAACGTGAGCGTTGCGTTCAAACCTGGATCGTTGATATCGAGTATCCGGTCAAATTCCTCTTTGGCCGTCAGCGGATTGTCCCTGAGCGACTGGATGAGATAGCTGGTTTCGCTCCATGCGCGCTGAAGGTCAACTCGCTTTTCAGCCAGCACCGGCCTGGCGGCGCGAATAATACGCAGCTCGTCGCTGGCGTTCAAATGCCCGATCACCTGCGAATACGCGCTAAGGCCGGCATCACGCAAGGTTTGCATCACGGCGGGACGGTCTGCCTTGAGAATCTGGATGACGGCACCCAGCTCTTCATTGAACAATGCCGCCAGCACGGCATCGTTCTCGGCCAGTTTCTTTGACGTGTCGGTGGTATCGTAATTATCGACATCCGCTTCGCGTTCAGAGAAGGTGAGCGCATCGAGATAAATGGTAACGCCCGCGCGCGAGGCGAACATCATCTCAGCCAACGTCACGAGCAAGCCACCGTCAGAGCGGTCGTGGTAGGCGTGAATCTTCTTATCACGGGCAAGCGCGCGTATCGTAGAGAAAAATCCAAGCAGCCTGGCTGGGTCATTCAAATCCGGCGCTGTCTGCCCGACTTGCCCGTAAGCCTGCGCCAGAGACGAGGCACCCATGCGGTTTTTTCCAGCGCCTAAATCTATCAATACCAATTCGCTGTCGGCTGTTGCACCTTCCCTGAATAATTCTGGCGTCAACGTTGCGCTGACATCATTTACTTTCGCGAAAGCAGAGATGACGAGGGAGATTGGTGCCACGACTTCCTTTTTCTCGGCACCCTCGTTCCACACTGTTTTCATCGACAGGGAATCCTTACCGACCGGGATCGAAATACCCAGTGCGGGGCAAAGCGCCATGCCGACCGCCTCTACTGTCGCAAATAATTTCGCGTCTTCACCCGGGTAGCCTGCCGCCGCCATCCAGTTGGCCGAGAGCTTGATGTCGCCAATTGCGTCGATATCAGCTGCCGCGATATTGGTAATCGCTTCACCGACGGCCATCCTGCCGGAGGCGGGCGCATCGATCACGGCAACTGGTGTGCGCTCGCCCATGGACATGGCTTCGCCGTGCAGCGTGTTGTAACCCATGAGCGTCACGGCGCAATCCGCCACCGGCACCTGCCACGGGCCGACGAATTGGTCCCGCACGGTGAGACCACCCACCGAGCGGTCCCCAATCGTGATCAGGAACGATTTGTCGGCAACAGCGGGAATACGCAGCACTCTGTAGACGGCTTCTTTCAGATCGATCATGCTCGCATCAAACTCGACGAGGCTGGGAACGACCGAAGAAACGTCGCGGTGCATGCGCGGTGGCTTGCCAAGCAGCACTTCCATGTCCATATCCACCGCGTTATTGCTGAACAAGGGATCGGCCACGATGAGCTGCTGGTTCTCCGTTGCCGTGCCGAGCACCGCGCAGGGACAGCGTTCGCGTTCACACAGGCGTTGAAACAGTGCAGCCGACGCAGGTGCAATCGCAAGCACATATCTTTCCTGTGATTCATTGCTCCAGATTTCCCTGGGCGACATGCCAGGCTCCTCCAACCGCACCGCACGCAAGTCAAACATCGCGCCAGATCCGCCGCCGTGTGCCAGTTCCGGCAGCGCATTGGAGAGTCCGCCTGCGCCCACGTCGTGGATACTCAAAATGGGATTGGCATCTGCCATGGCCCAGCAGGCATCAATGACCTCCTGGCAGCGGCGCTGCATTTCAGCGTTGGCGCGCTGGACCGAGTCGAAATCCAGCGCCTCGGCGTTGGTACCTGATGTCATCGACGAGGCCGCGCCGCCACCGAGGCCGATGCGCATACCCGGGCCACCGATCTGAATCAGTAAGGTACCTGGCAACAATGGTTTCTTGTGGGTATGTGCGGCCGAGATGTTGCCGAGACCACCCGCAATCATGATGGGCTTGTGGTAACCCCTCACGACGCTACCGTCGAACTGCTCGTAAGTACGGAAATAACCGGTGAGATTGACCCGCCCAAATTCATTGTTGAACGCCGCGCCACCCAAGGGGCCTTCGACCATGATTTGCAAAGCCGAAGCGACGCGCGAAGGTTTGCCATACCCGGCTTCCCACGGCTGGATATACCCCGGGATATTCAGATTCGATACCGAAAACCCGGTGAGGCCGGCTTTAGGCTTGGAGCCAATTCCCGTTGCGCCTTCATCGCGAATCTCGCCACCCGAACCGGTCGCAGCGCCCGGCCAGGGTGCGATTGCTGTCGGATGGTTATGCGTTTCGACTTTCATCAAAATATGCGTCACATCGCGATGAAACGCGAACTCTCCATCGACCCCGGGAAAGAATCGCTCAATCTCCGTGCCTTCCATAACCGACGAATTGTCTGAATACGCGACGACGGTACCCTGCGGATTAAGCTTGTGCGTATTCCTGATCATGCCAAAGAGCGTCTGGTCTTTGGCCTCGCCGTCGATGGTCCATGAGGCGTTGAATATTTTGTGACGACAATGCTCTGAGTTGGCTTGCGCAAACATCATCAGTTCTACATCGGTCGGATCACGGACGATGCGATGGTAGTAATCGAACAGGTAATCTATTTCATCGGCTGACAATGCGAGTCCCATATCAGCGTTTGCTTGCACCAAGGCGGCTTTGCCTTCGCTGGTGACGGGTACCATCTTCAATGGCTGCGGCGCCTGCGCGACAAATAATTCGTTGGCATCACCCAGCGTGAAACGCACGGTTTCGGTCATAGGATCGTGGATGGCACACATGACCGTTTCGCGCGCGCCCTGATCGAGCACCGCGCTACACGCCACATAAAATACGGTCGCGCGTTCGATACGCTTGACAGCTGACAATCCGCAGTTGTGCGCAATGTCCGTTGCTTTGGATGCCCAAGGGGAAATGGTGCCAATCCTCGGTATCACCAGAAAAAACTCGCCTTTGCCTGTTTCCGCAATCGGCCCGCCGTAAGTAAGCAGCTTTTCCAATACGCCTTGCTCATGTGTGCTGAGCACGCGTTTCGCTTCGACAAAATGCACAAACGCGCATTCGATTGAGCGAATGCCCGGCACCGATGCTTTCAACGATGAAAGCAATTTATCAAGGCGAAACTTTGATAGTGCTTTTGCACCGCGCAACGTCAGAATCGATTGCGTGGCGACGGTATCAACGGGCGGGGATTTCATGCGGGGCGTAACGCTTGATGCGGGAAGCGCAAATTATACCGGACGACCCGCGCGCCTTTCCCTGTTGACCGTCACTTCCACTTCAATGCCACCCGCAAGCGGCGAAATGCATCGGCAGCCACACTATCGGCCCAGACGGGAATGATATGTGGCCACCATTTTCGCCATGCCGGGTCGCGTGGCAAAGCGTAACGGACTGCGGTAAACCACGGTGACACAAATGCACCACTCAGGATAATGCCCTCGGCCTCATTTGTCGGCAGCAACCCATAAGCACGTACGTAGCGCACACGAATGCCCAGTTTTGCCTGGTTGGAAGGCGTACTTCCCGGATCCCGTAGGACGTCGAGGTCGAACAGGTAAAACGCGTTCACCGACCGCGCACTCTTGAGCAATATCAGTCGCAGGTCCCACAAA
>JAJAYN010000006.1 GCA_026786225.1 Burkholderiales bacterium
ACTTGCAACCCTGTAACCACAAGGGTCAGCCCTACGGAAGTCCATAGACAGATCACGGCACCCTCCACAGGTGGTGGTCTCTCTGTCGATGCGTTGGCCATTGTTACCTCCCGACTGCGCCCAACATAATGTAATAGTCGATTTTGACGCACAACGCTTTTTGTCATTGCATAACTTCGCGCGAAAAATCAGGAAAACATGCTTGCAATCAACGTCTTGTTCGCGCATTGGTAGGAACCAAACAGTCATAACAGAATCGAGTTTTGCGTCAAGTTGATTTTCGGATTTTCGGCGGCAATTTTGCCGTTCGCTTTTTTTGCCAATGTGACTCAGCCGACTGATGCGGTACGTATGCATCGTTAAAAGTAACGTGCCAACTCTGCATCTTCGAAGGCATTTTGATCCACTCAACGAACGAGTTCGGTGCCTTCGCTTCAGTTTACTAACTGAGAACGCCCACGTCTACACAGAGAGCCTCCATCACGCACTCAAGTTTCGATGCACGCATATAGTTGACATTGTCGTTAACTATTAATATCATCGTTAGGCATCAGAGGTCCAGTTCTCACCCCTTCCGGAGAGCCCATGTCCGAACCAACCGCAATCTCCATCCGCACCCCGATCATTCTCGGCCCCGCCGCAGGCCGCTCCTACCCAATGGGCCGGATCAGCGCCTTGTTCAAAGCCGACGGCGATGAAACGCAGAACAAATACTCAATTTCCGAGTGGTGGCTGGAGCCGAATACGAAAGGTCCGGGCGCGCATTCTCATCCTGAAGACGACATCTTCTTTGTCATCGAAGGAACGATGAGTGTTCTGGTCGCAGAGACGTGGACTGCGGCAGCGACAGGTTCATTCGTTTTGATACCCGGTGGTGTCGTTCACGATTTTGAGAATCGAGGTCAGGTGAGGGCGGGGATGCTGAATCTTTCCATTCCGGGCGAGTTTGAGCCGCATATGCCGGGCATCGCCGAGTGGTTCAAAGAGAATCCGCCGACGAACGCGGTAGCGTAGTTCTTGGACAAGCCGACCCGCAACCATGTCCATCATTCGCTGCAAACAAACGGAGTAAAAAATGAAAAATCCCCCAAAAGGCTGGCCGCGACTTTCCACCAGCCTCTTCTACCGCGAGGCAGGCAAGATGATCGATTGGCTATGCGACGCGTTCGCGTTTGCCGTGAAGTTGAAAGTCGAGGGCGACAACGGCCGCATCGCGCACAGCGAACTCACGTACGGCGAGGCGGTGATCATGGTTGGTGATGAGCGGGTTGGCGAGGCGGCAGCCAAATGGGGTGTCGAACGCCGCAGTCCGCTTTCTGTCGGTGGTGCAAACACGCAGTGCATCATGATTCACGTCGATGATGTCGACGCCCATTGCGCCCGTGCGCGCGCCGCCGGCGCAAAGATTGTCGATGAGCCTGCGGTGCACGACTACGGCGAAGATTACTGGGCCGACAGAAGTTACGGTGCGGTGGATCCGGAGGGTCATTTCTGGTGGTTCACGCAACGCATTCGCGATCCCCGCGCGTGAGCCTGTGACGACGACCGACACCGGTGCTATCGACCGCGCCTTTTCTGCGCTGTCCGACCCGACGCGCCGCGCCGTCGTTGATCTCTTGCGCCGTCAGCCGCGTCGGGCAGGTGAACTGGCCGACTCGCTGGGCATGAGCGCACCCGCGCTGAGTCGCCATCTTCGCGTGCTACGCCAAAGCGGCGTGATTACAGACGACGCCGTCGAGGAGGATGCGCGCGTGCGGTTGTATCGCCTGCAGCCTGAGACATTCGCGACCCTGCGCAATTGGCTCGATGAAGTCGAATTATTCTGGGGTGAACAATTGCAGTCTTTCAAGGCGCATGCCGAGAGCAAAGCCACGATCCGCACGAGCCCCACGAGCCGCCGCAAATGAGCAGCACGCCCGTTGCCAGCGATCACGCCACCGTCACCGTCACGGTGGGGGTGGAACCGGATGAAGCCTTCCTGTTGTTTACCCGCGACATCAATCTCTGGTGGCGACGCGGGCCACGCTTTCGTAATGCGCCTGGCGGTACCGGCATCATTTGCGTTGAGCCGAAACTGGGTGGACGCGTTTTTGAGTCCTACGATGTTGATGCCGCACAAGGCGGCGGCGAGCGCGTCGTTGAAGTCGGCGTCAGCAAAATCTGGGACCCGCCCAACCGGTTGGTCTTCGAGTGGCGCCTGGTCAATTTCGCGCCGGACGAGAAAACGGAAGTGGAAGTGGTGTTCAAACGCAGCGGGGCCAACACCCGTTTGACAGTCACACATCGCGGTTGGAGCCAGCTGCGCGGCGATCACCCGGCACGCCATGGCTTGAATGGGCCAGCATTCATTCGCATGATTGGCCTGTGGTGGGGCGACCAAATGAAGGCGCTGATTGATTTTGCGATGACAGACGAATGAAAGATCTCACGCAGGGCTCCATTCTCAAACACGTCCTCGTGATGGCGATGCCGATTGCCATCGGCATGCTGCTGCAGACGCTTTATTTCGTGGTCGACCTGTATTTTGTCGCGAAGCTTGGCGATGCGGCGGTGGCCGGCGTGAGTGCGGCGGGAAACGTGATGTTCGTCATCATGGCGCTCACGCAAATGGTGGGTGTGGGCACCGTCGCGCTGATCTCGCATGCGGTTGGGCGGCAGGATCAACACGACGCCAACCACATATTCAACCAGTCGGTCGTGTTGTCGATGGTCTGTGCGTTACTCACTCTGGCGGGCGGATTTGGCCTGGCCGAATCGTACATGGGCGTGCTCGGTGCCGATGCCGCCACGCGCGCGGCGGGCGTGACGTATTTGTACTGGTTCACGCCGGGGTTGGCCATGCAGTTCGCGCTGATCGTGATGGGCTCCGCACTGCGCGGCACCGGCATCGTGAAGCCAACCATGGCGGTGCAGGCCTTCACGGTGGTGCTTAATGCCGCGCTGGCACCGGTGCTCATCGCCGGCTGGGGTACCGGGTACCCGATGGGGGTAGCGGGTGCGGCACTGGCGAGCACGCTCTCGGTAGCCGTCGGTGTGGTGATGCTGACCTTCTATTTCCTCAAGCTTGAGCACTATGTAAATTTCGATCTTTCGCAATGGTCGCCAAAAATCGACACGTGGAAGCGCATGCTCAATATCGGGCTGCCGGCAGGTGGCGAATTCGCGCTGTTTGCGGTCTTCACCGGCGTGATCTACTGGATCATTCGCGACTTCGGCGCCGCCGCGCAGGCGGGCTTTGGTATCGGCTCGCGCATCATGCAGATGGTGTTTTTACCGGCGATGGCGATTGCCTTTGCGGCCGCGCCGATTGCAGGCCAGAACTTCGGCGCGAAGAATGCCGCGCGCGTGCGCGAGACTTTTCGCTCGGCGGCGTTGGTCAGTTGCGCGGCGATGGCTTTGTTGACTCTTTTCAGTCAATGGCAGGGCGAAACACTGATACGGTTTTTCACGACCGATGCCGAAGTTGTTCGCGTCGGTGCGCAGTTCCTGCACATCATCTCGTGGAACTTCGTCGCGATCGGGTTGGTATTCACATGCTCGAGTTTGTTTCAGGCATTGGGCAATACCTGGCCGTCGTTCATCAGCACCGGCGCACGGCTGTTTATTTTTGCGCTGCCGGCGATCTGGCTGTCGCGGCAACCGGGTTTCACGCTGTTGCAGGTCTGGTATCTGTCGGTGGCGACCAGCACGTTCCAGGCGCTATTGAGCGTCTGGCTGTTGCATGGAGAACTGCGCAAACGATTGCTGTTTGCGCGACCCGAACCGGCATAAATCGACGCAGATCGCCATTTGACGGGCTTCTTCAGGCAATATTGGTCTGCAAGGCTCGCCAGTGCTTGAGTTTGGCAATATTGTCCGCTTGCCCGCGAATTAACCCGGTGCCCTGGCGCCAACCGATGATTCCTTTTTCAGCGCATTGATGCGATTTTGCAGACGCTTGCACCGCTGCATCGTTGGCGTCGCCAGCGTGTTCGTTCGAATTCCCTGGCGCCGCCCTCAACACCGGTATCATTGCCGCTGTCCTTACTATTCCTGGAGTTTTCATGTCAGACAAGCCCGGTATGTTGCGTCGCGCGTTCAGCGGTTTCTGGTGGTTTCTCGATGCAAGTCGCCGCGCTATTTTTAACCTGATCTTCCTATTCATCCTGGTCGTTATCATCGTGGCGCTCCTCAAGGGCAGCCCGAAAGTCGACGACAAGACGGCACTGGTGCTCAACTTCAAAGGCCCATTGGTAGAACAGCGTGCCGCCAGCTCTCCTGACCGCGTGCTGAGTGAGTTGCAAGGCGGCAGCACGTCACAAACGCAGTTGCGCGATGTGTTGTCCGTGCTTGATGCTGCAGCCAAGGATGCAAAGATTGATCGCGTCGTATTGATACTCGATGATTTCGCCGGTGGTGGCCTGGCTACATTGCGTGAAGTGGCGGCTGCCCTGGAGCGCTTCAAAGCCAGCGGCAAGCAAGTGGTGGCCTGGGGGGGCAGCTACGATCAGCGCTCGTACTATCTGGCGGCACACGCCAACGAAGTCTTCATGCACCCAATGGGCACGGCAATCGTCGAAGGCTTTGGCCGCTATCGCAATTACTACAAGGACGCGCTCGATCGCCTCGGCATTCAGGCCAATGTGCTTCGTGTCGGCACCTACAAGAGTTTCGGCGAACCCTACTTCGCCAATGCGCCATCGAAGGCGACGATTGAATCGGATACCTATTTGTACAACGACCTGTGGGCCACGTACACCAACGCGGTCGAGAAGGCACGCAAGCTGCCGGCTGGCACCATCAACAAGAGTATTGAGGCGCTGCCGCAAAGTTTTATCGCCGTCAACGGTGACGCTGGCAAGCTTGCGCTCAAGGACAAATTCGTCGATGGCCTGAAGACACGCGATGAATTTCGCGAACTGATGATTCAACGCGGCGCGAAGGATGAGGAAAGCAAATCCTTCCGCCAGGTTTCGTTTGACGCATACCTCGGTACACTCAGGGCCCCACGCATGGGTGATGCCATTGCCATCATCGTGGCTGAAGGTGAAATCAGCGACGGTACTGCCCCGGCGGGGCGCATCGGTGGCCGCTCGACATCGGAGCTGATTCGCAAGGCACGCGACGACGAAAAAGTGAAGGCGCTGGTGTTGCGCGTGAACTCGCCTGGCGGCAGCGCGTTTGGGTCGGAGCTGATCCGGCGTGAGCTCGAACTCACGCGTAAAGCCGGCAAGCCGGTCGTGGTATCGATGGGCAACGTCGCCGCATCCGGCGGCTACTGGATTTCGATGGCCGCCGACGAAATCATCGCCGATGCGGCGACCGTGACCGGCTCCATCGGCGTGTTTGCCATGCTGCCCACTGGCGAGAAGGCGATGGAAAAGCTTTCCGTCAGCACCGGCGGTGTCACCACTACCGGGCTGGGAGGTGCATACGACCCGCGCCGCGGACTCGATCCGCGCTTCGCGCAAATCGTGCAGGCTGCCATTGGCAACATCTACACCGATTTCACCACCAAAGCCGCCGCCGCGCGCAAGACCACGCCGGATAAAATCGACGAAGTAGGGCAAGGTCGCGTGTGGACCGGCAACCAGGCGAAGGACCGCGGGTTGGTTGATCGTATCGGCAGTCTGGGTGATGCGATCAAATCGGCCGCGGCCAAAGCCAAGCTCGGTGACGACGCGCGAGTGACCTACGTGGAAGTTGAACGCAGCCGCTTCGAACAGCTGGTTGCGCAAATGGGCGGCGCACAACTTGAGACATGGATCCATTCGATGGTCGGCAACGCGGCCAGCAATGTGTTGCCGATCGCGACTGTACCGACTGTCGCCGCTGAGGCGCAGCGCGACCTCGTTTGGTTAATGACCGTGACGGAGCAGGCTAAGCGCAGCGGGAACCCGTTCACCGCGTATGCGCATTGCCTGTGCAAAGTGGAATAGATGGCGGTCACGCCATACGGGATACCGAGCGATTCGATACGGCCCGAACGCGATGCCGCCAGCTTGACCGCCCATTGACGTGACCAGGTCCGCAAAAGTACTGCTCACCCTCGTTGTCCTTGCCGTCGTCGGCTCTCTACTCATCGGTGGTGGCGCGTGGTATTTGTGGAAGCAGCATTCCGGTGAGTTTTTCGATGCGGGAAAAGCGGCCGTCGCAGAAGGGAAGAAAAGCGGCGCCGGACAAAAGGAGGGCGGCTGCCTCGCCGAAGCGCTGGCGCGGCACAAAGCAGGTGCGAATGGATCATTCGGCACGGCAGTCCGAAACAATGTTTGGTTCGGTAGTTGTTTGAGTGCGAGCACACCGCAGGAGC
>JAJAYN010000007.1 GCA_026786225.1 Burkholderiales bacterium
AGCCTCGTGAACGAAGAGTCACAGTCGATCGCGCCAACCGGTGCTGCCACCAGCGAATTCCATATCAGCAAGCCCGACGGATGGCCAACCGGCGACTACCAGGTGGAAATCTTCGTGGACGACAAGTCGGCCGGTACGAAGGCATTTACCGTGAAGTAGCCTCGCGTACGGCGCTGGTGGACCGCAAGTAAAACGGGGGCAGGCGCTCATGTCACTCGGTTAAGGTGGCGACGCCCTCATCTGCGGATCAAAGTGTTTGACGAAAGCCGGAATATCGTTTCGGTTGATCGCGGCATATGTTTCTTTCACCGTCTCCATCTCGGCGGCAAGCGATGGTGTTTGTTCGCGCATCGTTCTCTCACCAGGTCTTTAGATTCAACCGTTGTGTTCAGCCGGCCGGTTGCTTGCCGGTGTTCAAATCAAAGTGGTCGTGCTCGACTTAAACAGCCCGCCAGCGTTTGTGTTTGTATTATTCACGGCGTTGCCTGAAACGACCGCACATACAAGATTGGCTCGTGATCGCATTCCAGCTAACCGAGCAACACTACCGCGAGCCCCGCAAGCACGAGCAGCGTGACCAAACGATACAACGCAACACCGAAGCGCTTGCCCCAACCCGGTTTGGGCGCAACGGCCGCGGCGCTTGTCGCCAGTGCGCGCGCCCGCCAAGCTGTAAGCAGCACCGCGCCGAGTGTGCCGATAAGCATGATGCCCTTCGCAGCGGGCGCGTAGGTTGGCGGCAGCACCGACCACGGTGCGAAAACCCACAGCAGCCCGGCGATGGCGAGGAGATCTGCAATTGCCCAGGCGGCAGCGATCCGGCTGGAAATGACACCGCGCGGCAAGGTCCATTTTTTCTTCGGCGCGTCGGCGGGTACTGCAGCGATTTCCGTGCTCGTAGAAAAGCGCGTCCGAAACGGCATGATCAACGTGCTCAACCAAACGAGCCCCGCAATTAGCGCCGCAAAAGCGCCAGGCGGGCGCACTGGTTTGTTCGCCGCCGCGTCGAGTGGGAAGGCCGGATTGATGAGGTGAAAACCAATGTCGTCTACATCGACGGCGCTGTTGGCGAGCACCACCACGCCTTGACCAGACACGCGACTGAACCCGGCAAAGCTGTGGAAGCCGCCGGTGCGGCCGTTGTGCCAAACGATTTCATCGCCGCGCGCCTTGGTGATAACCCAGGCAAGGCCAATATTGCGACGTTCATCCCTGGCCGCGTGCGTCTGTTGCGCCAACTGGCTGCCGCTGAGGGTAGCGGCGCGTTGCGCGGCGATGAAGCGCGCCATGTCGCGGGCCGAGGAGCGCAGTGCGCCGGCTCCGGGCATTGCGGGTAAGTCCCAGTATGGCGTTGGTTTGCCGGCGTCGTTGTGCCCGATGGCGAACCGACTGAGATCGCTGTCAGCAACCGCAATGCGTGTCGCCGACATGCCGAGCGGCGCAGTAATTTCGGTGCGCACCAGTTCTTCGTAAGTGGTGCCGCGCCGGTTCGCCAGTAGCTCACCCAGGAGGCCGAAGCCTAAGTTGGAATATGCAAACGGCCAAGTGCGCGACGCGTCGTGCTTCAGCGCGGTGAGGTATGCCCACATTGCGGACGCGGGATAGTGCTTATATGGGTTGTCAATGTCGCCCAGCATGCTCTTGAAAAACGTCCAGCTCATCGGCAGGCGCGACAGGCCCGAGGTGTGAGTCGCCAACTGCAGCAAGGTGATGTCGCCAACACCTCCCGGTGGGAATACCAAACCGGCCGGCGCATGCATGCGCACTGTGTCGGTCAACTTCACCTCACCGGCCTCGACCAACCGCGCCAACACCGTGCCGGTGAAGGCCTTGGTGATCGAGCCGATTTCAAACAGCGAGTCGGCATCGAGCGGCTTGCCTGCATGGCCGGACGCGCCAACCGATACGGTTCGGGTGCCGCCGTCGGCATCGACCAGCGCCACGACCAGACCAACAGCGCGCTTTTCAGCAATGCGCGCTTCAGTGATGCTGCGCACAGCGTCCGCCGAAAGCGCCGGAATGCGCTCGGCAAGCGCAGAAGTGGCTGTCGCGAGCATGGCAATGCTCATCGCCGTGCGCACAATCTTGCTATTCCAAACGTTCCAAGTCAGCATTAGCGCCATGCGTGTTCGTCCTCGTTAGTACGTCTAAACATATCGCAACCCCACGAATCAGATTTGCCAAAAACTGTCTTGATTTCATGCCACTGCGGGTGTGCCATGTCGGTACGGCGGCGACCACATCTGATCGAGTTTGATCATCGCGTTCGTAAATACGGTCGGACACCAACCAACTGAAAAATCAGCACCGCATCCTTCTGATTTGCGAAATAATTGTCCATGAACTTTTTTGCCCGTTTCAATGGTAAAGCGTCCAGATTGGTCGCGCTCTTGCTTATCTGTCGAACCATGCCTTCACTCGCATGACCGCTTTTTCATTGGAGTCCAGATATTGAATGACCCCGCTGCACCATCGCAAAGCTCCGCCCTACGCATCCAGGGCCTGGTCAAACGCTTCGGCGACAAGAATGCCGTCGATCATCTCGATCTCGACATTCCCGTCGGCGAATTTCACGCGCTGCTCGGACCCAATGGCGCCGGCAAGACGACG
>JAJAYN010000008.1 GCA_026786225.1 Burkholderiales bacterium
CCCGATCTGTGCGTGCTGATCGCAGACAGTCTCGCCGCAAACACCGATACGCACTACGCCTTCCTTGCAGACGTTGAATTGCTGGCAGCGCGCGCCGACGCGTTAGGTCTCAATTGGCCGATCAAAGCGGGCAATATACGCGTTGAGCATGTGCCTCTCGGAGCACCCGTCAAGCCGGGTTCGCTCGATGGCGCAAACAGCCATTACGTATTGCAATTGATAGATCGCGCCACCGACGGCTGCGTCTCACATCAATTCGCCGCAATGGTGACGGCACCGGTGCATAAAGGCGTCATCAACGATGCGGGTATCGCCTTCACCGGTCATACCGAATATCTCGCCGAGAGAACCAACACACCGCAAGTCGTCATGATGCTGGTGGGACGTCAAGCGCCGGTACTGCGCGTCGCGCTGGCGACCACGCATCTCGCTCTCAAGGATGTGCCTGCGGCGATCACGCGCGATTCGCTGTTGCGCACGCTGCGGATATTGCATGCCGACCTGGTCGCAAAATTTGCCATCACACAACCACGCATCCTCGTTGCCGGGCTGAACCCGCACGCGGGTGAAGGTGGCTATCTGGGTCGCGAAGAAATTGACATCCTCATCCCGGTACTGGAGACGTTGCGTGCCGAGGGCATGCTGCTCGAAGGGCCACTGCCTGCTGATACCTTGTTCACCCCACGGCATTTGCAGCACGCCGATGCGGTGCTCGCGATGTATCACGATCAGGGCTTGCCGGTGCTCAAGTATGCGAGCTTTGGTGAAGGTGTGAACGTGACGCTCGGCTTGCCGATTATCCGCACCTCGGTTGATCACGGCACCGCGCTCGATTTGGCAGGAACGGGAAAAATTGAAACCGGCAGCATGAAGGCGGCAATCGATTTGGCGGTTCACCTCGCGCAAAGCCATTAGCCATGCTGCCTCGCGCAAAGAAACGCTTTGGCCAGCATTTTCTGACGGATCGGCACTACATCGCCCGCATCATCAGTGCCATCGCGCCGCAACCCGACGATGTACTCGTTGAAATCGGCCCGGGGCCCGGTGCCATTACCGAGCCGCTCATTGAGAGGCTTGACCATCTGCACGCGGTGGAGGTGGACCGCGATCTCGCCAGCGCCTTGCGGATGCGATTTCCGCAAGACAAATTAACGCTCCATGAAGCGGATGTTTTGGCATTCGATTTTTCTGTTCTGGGTCCACGCTTTCGCGCCGTCGGCAATCTGCCCTACAACATCTCCACGCCATTTCTGTTCCATCTGGGCACGTTTGCAGATCAACTCATCGATGGCACGTTCATGCTGCAAAAGGAAGTGGTCGATCGCATGGTCGCCGCACCTGACAGCGCGGCATACGGCAGGCTCTCGGTCATGCTGCAATACCGGTTTGAAATGAAGCGCATGTTCGATGTGCCGCCGGGTGCATTCACACCGCCACCCAAAGTGGATTCGGCTATCGTGCGCATGGTGCCTTTGCCGGCGAATCGTTTGCGCGCCGTGAATGAAGAACGCTTTGCGCATTTTGTCAGCGCGGGCTTTGGTCAGCGCAGGAAGACCCTTGGCAACACCTTGAAGCCATATCTTTCTGCCGATGTGATTGCATCCCTTGGCATCGATCCCAAGCGACGTGCGGAAACATTATCGGTGGCGGAGTTTGTAACGCTTGCGGATTACGCAGCCTCGTAGGTGGGGCTGGCCGAGTCCGGCAAGGAGTTCGAACCTGCGACGAACCTCCAGCATTGACGCGCCGTTTCAGCCATTTTCGTGCTGCGAGCCTCGCCGAATGGCGATCTGCAAATTATTTTCTACCAGGTGGCGGAATCTGAATAGGCAGTTCGAACCGCGTGCGACGCGCCGGTGAGCATCAATCGTTCTTGCACGCAATTGACAGCGACGCGTATCCATTCAGTGCGGCAGAGGGTTCGCACTGAATGGATATGGCGGGGACTTACCGCTAGTCCGCCTGCTTACGCAAAAACGCCGGGATGTCGTACATCTCTACACCCGATTGCTGCATCGCGCTGACGGTTGCATCACGACGACGACGCGTGACGGCGGGCGTATCGAGGTCGTGATAATTGATCGCGCCAGCGGAAGTGGGTATCGGCGCGCCAACGGCATCGTCGGTACCGGTGCGCGCGTACACCGGTGCCATCGGCTGGGCCGAATACACCATCTGCGGCTGACGCTTGGATACCGAACCACCGAGCCCGGTCGCCACAATCGTCACGCCCAATTGATCGCCGATGGCCTCGTCGAGCACGCTGCCAAAAATCACCGTGGCATCTTCCGCCGTGAAACTGCGGATGGTGTTCATGACTTCGTGCACTTCTTTCAACTTCAGCGATTTGCTGGCCGTGATATTGACAAGCACGCCGCGCGCGCCGGTCAGGTTCACGTCTTCCAGCAATGGTGATGCTGCCGCGCGTTCTGCGGCCACTTGCGCGCGATCAGTACCAGACGCCATCGCCGAGCCCATCATCGCCACGCCGTTCTCGCTCATCACGGTACGCACGTCTGCAAAGTCGACGTTCACCAGACCCGGGCAATTGATCACTTCGGCGATACCGGCGACGGCGCCATTCAATACATCGTTGGATGCCTTGAACGCGTCTTCGTAGGTCACGTCGTCGCCCAGTACTTCCATCAAGCGGTCATTCGGAATAATGATCAGCGAATCGACGTGCTGCTTCAATAACTCGATGCCGGCTTCGGCGATTTTCTTGCGCTTGCCTTCAAACGCGAATGGCTTGGTGACCACCGCAACGGTGAGTACACCCATTTCTCGCGCGATTTCCGCGATGATCGGTGCGGCACCGGTACCCGTGCCGCCTCCCATGCCGGCAGTAATGAAAAGCATGTCGGCACCCTGGATCAACTCCGCGATGCGTTCACGATCTTCAATTGCCGCTTGACGGCCTACGTCCGGATTGGCACCTGCGCCCAATCCCTTGGTGACCGTACCACCCAATTGCATGGTGACTTTTGCCTGATTGCGCTTCAAGGCTTGTGCATCGGTATTGGCGCAGATGAACTCCACCCCCGCCACGCCGTTGCCGATCATGTGGTCGACTGCATTGCCGCCGCAGCCCCCCACACCGATCACCTTGATAATCGCTTCCGGTTGCTCTGTATCGATAACTTCAATCATGTTTACGCTCCTCTGCTGTGAAACAACTTGAAAA
>JAJAYN010000009.1 GCA_026786225.1 Burkholderiales bacterium
AACCAATCCCGCTGATGCGGGCACGATGGCGGTACAACTTTTTGGCAAAATCGACCAGCAAATAAAATTGCTCATCGACGGCGTGCAGAAAATTCCGGAAAAATTATTTCGCGACATCTTGCTGGTCATCGGCAGGTCGAAGGCAAACACTGAGCGATTGAAAAAAATTCGTGAGCTCTATCGTCTTGACGAATTGCTGGCGATCCCGGTTGTACATGGCGCTCTAGGTGCCGATGATCAACTGAAGGCGGTGATTCGTGGCCTGCGCGACCACGTTCAGGAACAAAAGGAAAGCTGGCTCAAGTTCGCGAGCGGGAACCGCGCATCGCTGGAACAATTTGTTGCCCAAAGTGCCCCCTTTTACAGTTCTGCGCAGCAGCAACCAAATAAAGAACTGGCTGAAGTCGTACAGACCATTGGTGCGGTGGGCGCGCATCTGCGCAAGACCCAAGTCCCCGCCAGCGACGCACAGGCGCTGGAAATGGCCACCGCGCTTTTGTTTCTCGAATCCTCATTGGAGAGTTATTTCCGACAGTCATCTGACTTCAACGCGCAAGCGAACAACGTTATAGAACGTCTCAAAGGCGCCGTAACGGGGGCGGTTCTACCCCCCGCGAAAGCCGGAACCTCCGCGCTCATGGATGACATGTCGAAACGTGCGCAGGAACGCATGTTGATGTTTCAAGTGGGCCAGGAGGTTCAGGTAAACCTCGCAACCGTTGAGGGTGCGCTGGATACTTTTTTTCGCGACTCATCCAAGTCTGCTGAGCTCAGCAATCTAGGTTCATTGTTTTCGCAGGTGCAGGGTGCGTTGACCATACTGGAGTTGAATGAAGCGGCAGCCCTCAACCAACTTTTGCGCGAGCGGGTGGCGGGGTTTGCCTCCGGCACGTTAACGGGTGTTGGCGAAGACGCAGAGGCGGTTGCCGAGGGGGTGTCAGCACTGGGTTTATACATCGCCGCATTGCAACAAGGAACGTCCCAGCCGCGTGACACGCTTTTGCCTGCACTGATTCGCTTTGGGCTCGCGGAGAGGCCGTTGGATCCGGACCGCACCGTGATCAAGTCGCCAGTATCCAAGGCCGATATCGACGTTGCCAAACAAAAGGTGCAGGAGCGTTACGAGGACTGGAAACAGCAACCCGAGCAAACTGCTTCGCGGGATCAACTTCGCGAGGCGGTCCAGGAATTGAAGCTCGATGCGACCTTGATTGCCGACGGCGAATCCGCTCGGCAAAGCGTGGAGATGCTGAAGGCCATCGATCAAACCTTCGATCCGAACAAGACCGGTTTGATGACTGCGGTGGCCGAAATTGCGCCGAATAAGCCTACCGAGGCACCGTCGGCTCAAACCGTTCAGTTGATCGACGCATCTGCAACCGAAGTGGACGCGGAGCTTCTGGAGATATTCCTGGAGGAGGCTGGCGAAGTGGTCGCCACCATTCGCGAGCAACTTGCCGTATTGACTGGCAACGCGCATGACCACGAAGCGCTCACTACCATTCGGCGTGGCTACCACACGCTGAAAGGTTCAGGCCGCATGGTAGGGCTGGTTGATTTGGGCGAGGTCGCCTGGAATTGTGAGCAGGTATTCAACAAATGGCTAAAAGACGAAATGCCTGCGAATGCTGCTTTGCTGGCGTTTGTTGAACACACGTCGAATGCGTTCTCGACGTGGGCTGAAGCGTTGAAATTAACCAGTTCCGCGCAAATTGATGGCACCGACATCGCCCGCATGGCCGAAATGCTCAAAAACGGCGAGGAACCCGATGCGGCACCCGTCGCAGCGCCGATTATCGAGGTGTCCGCTCCTGACGAGATTGCTGCAGTTCCGCCAGTTGATGAACCGGTCGAGGTAACAACGACTGATGAGTTGGCAATCCTGTCATTGGCCGACGTCTCGCCGGCCGCTATTGAACTGCCCGATGCAACGCTCGCGGAGGTTCTGCCACCTGCAGTCGATGAGTCACCGATCAACTTTGACGTGTTTGCGGCCGCGCCTCCTGCGACCGCGGTGCCGGAAACAGTACAACCGTTGGCAGTGTCAGAGCCCGCTGAGGCGCTGGAAGCGTTTACATTCGAACCCGACGTGCCATCTGAGCCAGCCGATGTTCTCGTGGGCTCGGTTGTGGTACCCCACGCGCTATTCAATATTTATCTCGGCGAGGCAGAACAGCACACTGCAACGCTCGAAAACGAGTTGGCGGCACTCGAGGCCAAACCTGAGCACGCTGTTTCGCATGAGTTTATGCGCGCAGCTCACACACTCAACAGCTCCTCGCGCACGACCAATTTCGACATGATTGCCGATGTTGCGGCTGCGCTGGAGAAGTGGTCGCAAGATGCTATCGAGTTCACGCCGGAGCTCAATGCAAAGCGCTTGAGCGTGATGCGTCAGGCTGTCGATGCCCTGAGCAGTATGGTGATGGGCCTGCACACGCACGAACTACCTACCCGCCGCGACGACGTCGTGCTGGAACTGGCCGAACTGCGCGAAGCGTTGAAATTGGCCAAACGTGCTGAGAGCACGTATCTGCGTGCGCCGACGTTGCCTGTGGAGCCGGACGTCCCACCCGTGGACGACTTGGATTTCGGCAGCATCATCTCTGACGAAGCACCGGTTGCCGTTACAGAGGTCGATCTCACATCTGCGCCCGTTGAAACGCCGGACGCTACGGTCGTTCTTGTCGACGAACCCCAAGAAGTGGCACCTGTACTTGAATTGCCTGCGCCACTCGAGGTGCCAGCGGTTTCGCCAATATTCGAATTCGCACCCGTAGTTGCCGCCGCGACGGTCGGTGCCGCAGCTGGATTGACTGCTGCGTTTTCAGGTACGACCAAAATATCGCCTCAGGAAACACCGGCCATTGCACCTTTTGTTGCAGCGCCAGTGCCCGCGGCCGCGCCTGTTGCAACGCCTGCGCCGATCCCCGCGCCTGCTTCGCCGATGGAGCCCGCTTTCGAGTCGGGCAAGGAAAAGCGTCGCATTGAAGACGATATCGATAGCGACTTGCTTCCCATCTTCCTGGAAGAAGCAAAGGAAATCGTTCCACAAGTTGGCGACGGCATGCGTGCCTGGCGCGCCAATCCTGCAGACCACCGACCCGTGGTCGAGCTTGCACGTCACCTGCACACGCTGAAAGGCAGTGCGCGCATGGCCGGGCTGATGCGGCTTGGCGAGCTTGCCCATGTGATCGAATCCAAAATGATCACGATGGATGCGCAAACCAGCCCGGCGATCAATACGTTCGACGATATGGATGAACATTTTGATCGCTTCACCGGTGCGCTTGATCGTCTTAACGCCGGGGAGCTGTCGGGTGTGCTCATCGACATTCCGGTTGCCGACGTATTCGAACACCAGAAGGACAAGCCGGGGACAATTGCCGTCATGGCTGCGGCAGCGCAAGCGGTACGCGATGACGCCACAACCGAAGGCCGCGAGCGTCAATCGTTGTTACGCGTCAATGCCGACATCATCGACCGGTTTGTGAACGAAGCAGGCGAACTGTCGATTGCGCGTTCGCGCGTCGAGCAGGAAATGTTGACTTTCAAGCAGTCGCTGATCGAGCTGACTGAAAATATTGCGCGGATGAAGGCACAATTGCGCGAAGTCGAAATTCAATCCGAGACACAGATTCAGTCGCGCATCAAGGAAGCGGAAGAACACGGCGCGGCGTTTGACCCGCTGGAGTTCGACCGATTCTCGCGCACCCAGGAGTTAACGCGCTTCATGGCCGAGAGCCTGAACGACGTGGTGACGTTGCAGCTTTCGCTGCAGAAAAACCTCGATGAAACCGAGGCCGCACTGATCCAGCAGTCGCGCTTGAATCGCGATCTCCAGCAAGGCCTGATGAGCGTTCGGCTGGTGCCCTTGGGTAACCTGCAGGATCGTTTCTATCGACTCGTCCGGCAGACAGCGAATGAACTTGAGAAGAAAGCCAATCTGGAGTTCCGTGGTGTGCGCGTGGAAATTGATCGATCGGTGCTTGAGAAGATCACGCCGCCTTTTGAGCATTTGCTCCGCAATGCCGTCGCGCACGGGCTGGAGATGCCCGCTGATCGCGCGGCCAAAGGTAAGTCGGAAATTGGCGAGATCACCATCGATGCACAGCAAGTCGGCAACGAGGTCGTGCTGACGCTTTCCGATGACGGCGGGGGTTTAAATTTTGCGCGAATTCGTGAAAAGGCGAATGAGCAGGGTCTGCTCGCAGCGGACGCCGAGGTCAGCGAAGCCCAACTCACGCAGTACATTTTTATGGCCGGTTTTTCGACAGCCAAGGAAATCACACAGGTGTCGGGCCGCGGTGTCGGCATGGACGTGGTGCGAAATGAGATCGTCTCGCTGGGCGGTCGCATCGATATCTCATCCATCGAGGGACGCGGTACCACCTTTACCATCGCATTGCCCTTAACACTCGCGGTGACGCAAGCCGTCATGGTCATGGTCGGCGATATCCAATATGCAATTCCCTCGGTGATGATCGAGCAGGTGCAGGAATACAAAGGCAAGCGCTACGAACCCCTGTTGGAAATGAATGAGATCGAATGGAAGGGCAACAAGTATCCGCTCCGCTCGATGGCCGCATTGTTAGGCGGCAAGCCCATCGTTTCTGCGCAGCGCAAGGCTTTGGTTATTTTGGCCAAGAGCGGCCAGCAGCGTGCGGCGGTACAAGTCGATTCGATTATCGGTAATCGCGAGATTGTAGTGAAAACCATCGGCCCGCAACTGGCGCGCCTGATTGGTGTGGCTGGTGCGACGGTGACCGGCTCGGGACAGATCATCCTGATTATCAATCCTGTGCAACTGCATTTCAGGGAAACGGCGACTGTCAGCGTGGAAAAAGCGCAGGCAGCCCCTATCGAACTCACGACCGGCAATCAGATTGACGGCACCTTCTCCGTGCAAACCGAGCCTGTTGCGCATGTTGAAGAAATTAAAGGGCCATCGCTTGGTGAAGCGATTGCCGCAGCCGCACCGGTCGGCGATGCATCCGTGCCGACACCTTTGCTGGTGCGCACCATTCCGTTGGTCATGGTGGTGGACGACTCGCTCACCGTACGAAAGATCACGAGCCGCATGCTGCTCCGTGAGGGCTTCGAGGTTGCGACCGCCAAAGACGGTGTGGATGGACTTCAACAGTTGCAGGATATCGAGCCCGACATCATCCTGCTCGATATCGAGATGCCGCGCATGGACGGTTTCGAGTTTGCCCGCAATGTGCGCGCGGATGCGAAGACCAGGGACATACCGATCATCATGATCACCTCGCGTACCGCAGACAAGCACCGCAATCGCGCAATAGAACTCGGCGTGAACGAGTACATGGGCAAGCCGTATCAGGAAGAGCAGTTGCTGGTATTAATCCGCAACTACACCAAGCGGCGTTTAAACGCTTAGTTTGGCAACGCGCCCGCGCTGAACGCCGCGCAGTGACATAGAACCAACACCTGCGCGCTTTTCCAGCGACCCTTTGTTGGTCGTAGAGGCGACCCGAACAGGAATAGAAGTGGCAGGGTTCGCGATCTACCGAATGGTGAACGCAAGCTCTATAACTGGCGCGGCTTTTCAGTGCTTTTCGCCCTGGCGACCGCGCCAGCGCTTATGTTTTGGTTATTCATTTCTGCGTAATGCTACGGCTTGAAGCGCTGGATATTCCTCACCGTTGTGGGGCCACCCGTAAAGGTGTAGGTAAGCTTGCCCGTGTTTGCGGTATCTGGAGTAGGGAAGCCAAAGTTGGTGAAGTCCAGGCTCGCCGACCCGACAGCGGTATACGTGGTGGGATTCGGTGGCGGAACCATCGTACCGGGCGGACGGCTGGTACGCAGCAAATCAGCCGCATTGGTGGCAGCAAACGCTTGCCAAGTGGGTTGAAAGATGTACCAAATCGGTTTCCCGTCCGTGCCATAGGTGAACCAAGCAGCGAGAACGTTATCGCGTGCGTCATGCCAAATGAACAGGCCCCAGCCGGAATCGTTCGGGTCCCACCAATGGCCTGAATAGTCGAGGCGGACGAAAGGTGCAGTCTTTAAGAGACGACCGTCGGCGACGGTGAAGGGCGCATTCGAAAACATTGCACGGCTCGGCGTGCTACCAACTGCTGCGTCAATCACTGTGAACGTGTAGTCCCCAGCAGGTGATCTGCCTAAGTCGATCTCATCTTTCGGATTACCGGGTGGACAAAGCGGCACAGGATTTTGGACAACTTCTCCACGTGTGACAGTGATATTGTTTTGCGAC
>JAJAYN010000010.1 GCA_026786225.1 Burkholderiales bacterium
GCGCTCTGCACCCTGCACATCGATAATTTGCGCGGTGTGAATTCGCACCACCAGATCGAAACTGCCTTCAAGGCTTTTGGTCGCGCACTGCGCATGGGTTGCGAACTTGATGCGCGTGCGGCGGGCATACTGCCCTCAACCAAAGGTGCTTTCTAGTCTTTCTGGTACCTGAACTCTCGCGTGCGCTATTCAAAATATCATGCAAAAAATTGTAGTGGTCGATTACGGGATGGGCAATCTGCGCTCGGTCGCCAAGGCGTTTGAGTTCGTTGCGCGCGAGTATTTCGCAGATGTCGATGTCATCGTGAGTGGCTCGCCTCAACAGGTGGCCGACGCCGACCGCGTGGTTTTCCCCGGTCAGGGTGCAATGCCCGATTGCATGCGGTATTTGCGGGAAAGTGGTCTTGAGGGTGCGGTGCGTCATGCTGCGGCGAGCAAACCGTTCTTTGGCGTATGTGTAGGTATGCAAATGCTATTTGATCGCTCCGAGGAGGGCGATACGCCTGGGCTAGGGTTATTTGCTGGAACCGTGAGGCTTTTCCGTCCAACGAGTACCTCGCAAAAAGTGCCACATATGGGCTGGAATACCGTCACACAAACGCGCGCGCACCCGTTGTGGCAAGATATTGCCGATGAAGAACGTTTTTACTTCGTGCATAGTTACTTCTGTGAACCCGCCGATGACATCAATACTGTTGCGAAAACTGACTACGCTGGCCTCTTTACGGCTGCGATAGCGCGCGACAATATTTTTGCCACCCAATTCCATCCTGAAAAAAGCCATCGCGCCGGACTCACCCTCTATAAAAATTTTCTGTCCTGGACGCCCACCTAGACGCGCGCTCTGATAGACGATCAATAAATCCCCCTGTTCATTTCCTCCTTTCCATTTCCTCCACTCTGCTCCCTCACCCATCATCATGTTGATCATCCCGGCAATCGACATCAAGGACGGCCATTGCGTGCGACTCGAACAAGGCGACATGCAGCGTGCCACCGTGTTTTCAGACAATGCAGGCGAGACGGCACGACGATGGAAGGAGCTCGGCGCGACGCGGCTGCATGTGGTCGATCTCAATGGTGCCTTTGCCGGCAAGCCCAAGAACGAGGCGGCGATCAAGGAGATTATCGAGGCCATGGGCGACGTACCGGTGCAGTTGGGCGGCGGTATCCGCGATCTGGCGACCATCGAGCGTTATCTCGACGATGGCGTCGCCTTTATTGTGATCGGCACCGCTGCGGTCAAGACGCCGGGGTTTTTGCATGAAGCCTGCGATGCATTCCCGGGTCACATCATCGTTGCACTCGACGCCAAAGATGGAAAAGTCGCCACCGACGGCTGGTCAAAGTTAACGGGGCACGATGTAATTGACCTCGCCAAACGGTTTCAGGATTACGGTGTGGAAGCGGTTCTGTATACGGACATTGGCCGCGACGGCATGATGACCGGTGTGAATATCGAAGCCACGGTCAAGCTGGCGCAAGCGCTCACGATTCCGGTCATCGCCTCGGGCGGCCTCAATAATCTGGACGACGTGAAGAGGCTGATCGCCGTGGAAGACGAAGGCATCATGGGCGTGATCACCGGCCGCGCAATATACGAGGGCACGCTAGACTTTGCAGAGGCGCGCGCGCTGGCTGAGAAGGCGGCGGCCTGACAGTCTTCCCCAGCATCCCGAATTGAAATTCTAGCACTGGCGCGGTTCCCCGTGGCAAAATGCCCTGAACACCGCACCAATGCTTGGCCTATGTATTTTTATCGCGAGACTATGCATTGTTAGCAAAGCGCATCATTCCGTGTCTGGACGTCAACGCTGGACGCGTCGTCAAGGGCATCAATTTCGTTAACTTGCGCGACGCAGGTGACCCCGTCGAAATCGCGCGCAAATACAACGACGATGGCGCAGACGAGCTCACGTTTCTCGATATTACCGCCAGCGCCGATCAGCGCGCGATGATTCTCGATGTCATTGAGCGCGTCGCCGAACAGGTATTTATTCCACTCACCGTCGGTGGCGGTATTCGCAGTATTGACGACGTGCGGCGGCTGATGAATGTCGGTGCCGACAAGATCAGCATCAATACGTCGGCGGTGACCAATCCGCAACTGGTGAAGGACGCCAGCGATCACTTTGGTTCCCAGGCGATAGTGGTGGCAATCGATGCGCGCAAACGTCCGAACGCCGAAGGCTGGGAAGTGTTTACGCACGGCGGGCGCACACCCACCGGGCTGGACGTGGTGGCATGGGCAAAGCGCGTCACGCAGGAACTGGGTGCGGGTGAAATTCTACTCACCAGCATGGACCGCGATGGCACCAAGTCCGGCTTCGATCTGGCGCTAACCAGGGCGATTGCCGAGGCCGTGAGTGTGCCGGTGATCGCGTCAGGCGGGGTTGGCAATCTCGATCATCTGGCCGATGGTGTCAGCGAGGGCAAAGCCGATGCGGTTCTTGCGGCCAGTATTTTTCATTTTGGCGAATACACGATAGAGGAAGCCAAGCAGCGCATGCGAGAGCGCGGTATCGAGGTCAGGTTGTGATTGAGGGTCGGCTTCAGACGTGGCTGGACGCGGTGAAATGGGACGACAAGGGCTTGGTCGCGGCCATTGCGCAGGATGTCACTACGCTGGAAGTGCTGATGCTGGCGTGGATGAATCGTGACTCGTTGCAACGGACACTTGACACAGGGGACGCGCATTACTGGTCACGCTCGCGTCAGGCGCTGTGGAAAAAAGGTGAGACATCCGGCCATATCCAGCACGTCAAGGAACTTCGGCTGGATTGTGATGGCGACGCGATTCTCATAAAGGTTGAGCAAGTGGGTAATGTAGCCTGCCATACCGGTCGCCGACGTTGTTTTTTTAATCTGCTCGAAGACGGGCGGTGGGTCGTTAGCGATGCCACGGCCGCCAGCGGGAGCGTGCTAGCATCATCAGGTAAATTTCACCCCTAAATTTATGGCCAACGCAGACATTCTTTTTCGCCTCGAACAGACATTGCTTGCCCGCAAGGGTGCAGAAGCGGGCTCCTCCTACGTGGCATCCTTATATGCAAAAGGGCTCGACACCGTATTGAAAAAGGTCGGCGAGGAAGCGGTTGAGGCCATCATCGCTGCCAAGGGTGGCGATGCAAAGGAACTGACGGCAGAAACTGCTGACCTGCTCTTCCATATGCTGGTTATGCTGGCGGCGAAGGATGTCCCGCTCTCTGACGTACTGGCAGAACTGGAACGCCGCGAGGGCAGATCGGGCATAGACGAAAAAAATGCACGTGCTGATGCGGGAAAGGGGACGCAAACATGACAACGAACGACACTATTTTCGGCAAGATCTTGCGGGGCGAGATTCCCTGCAGACAAGTCTATGAAGACGCCGACATACTTGCTTTCCACGATATTCACCCTGTCGCAGACGTGCATTTCCTGATCATTCCCAAAAAGTTCATTGCCACGCTGATCGATGCCGCCGCTGAGGATGCCCCGCTGCTCGGGAAAATGCTCGCGTTGGTACCAGGGCTGGCGAAGGA
>JAJAYN010000011.1 GCA_026786225.1 Burkholderiales bacterium
CATGATAGAGAGCACCTGCAAATTCTAAACGGAGAGGTCTGGCCATAGAACGAGGTTAGCACAAGGGCCAAGTCAATTGTTTGAATGTTAGAACTGACCCCGTTGTTGCGTTGGAACTGATGGTCTTCGGCAGTAAAGAAGCAGGCGGAGCGGTTGTTGCCGCGTTGCACGATGTGCAGTGGCTGGCCTGCGAGGTTTAGGCGGATGCGGCGGGGCATGATGACTTGGTGGTGAATTTGATAGAGAAGTTAGTGAGCAAGATTCAAAGCCAAGGTGTTTTCAGTGGAAAACAATTTGACTCTGACCCCTGGTGTTCTGGCAAACTAACGCAACACGGCATGTTCTCAACCAGAGAATGCGAATATTTGCCCGACTGCTAGTTCCGTCCCAGTTCATCCTGCTTTTCGACACCAGTATCCCCGTCAGCCATGTCCCAGGATCCAACAACCAGACAATCTTCGCACCCCCTGCATGCGGCTGGCCCCAGCCAGCAGGAACTCGACGCGATGGTGGCGTTTTTCGGTCAAGGGCGTTATGGGGAAATGGAACGGGCGGCTCAAGGCCTGATGCAACGCTTTCCGCAGAACGGCGCCCTATGGAAAGCACTTGCGACGGCAATTGTCATGCAGGGGCGCATCAAGGATGCCTTGCCTGCCATGGAAAAGGCAGCGGCACATCTGCCAAACGATGCCGAAGCGCATTCCAACCTCGGCAATGTTTATCAGGATCATGCCCGCTTTCAAGAATCTGAGGCCTGTTACCGTCGCGCAATCGGCATCCGCCCTGGCTATTTCGAGGCGCATAGTTCACTCGGCGCAAGCTTGAGAGAGCAAGGGCGGCTCGACGAGGCAGAGGCAAGCTGTCGGCGCGCGCTGGAGATTCGTCCGGATTCGGCTGATGCGCTCGGCAATCTTGGCAATGTGTTTCTATCTCGGGGGAAGTGGCGAGAAGCCGAGGCTTGTTTTCGGCAGTGCATTCGTATCGCGCCCAGATTCTCAAACGCTTTCGGTCGTCTGAGCTTTGCACTTAACCGGCAGGGCAGACTCGCTGAAGGTGTCTCATGCCTGCGACAGGCCATTGAAGCCAATCCCAATGACGCCAGCGTCTACAGTGCCTTTCTGTTCAACCTTGGCTATGGCACGAACTACTCGCCTCAACACCGCCTGGAAGCGGTGCGTCGATATGGGCAAATGGTTGCCGCGAAAACCACCGGAAGGTATGCGAGCTGGCGCTGCCTTGCGGCGCCGTCACGGCTGCGTATCGGTCTGGTCTCCGGGGACTTCGGCGACCATCCCGTCGGCTACTTCCTCGAAGGCATCCTCCCCCACTTTGATCGTCTACGCGTGGATTTCATTGCCTACTCGACACTAAACAGAACTGACCCGCTGACTGAACGCATCCGGCCATTTTTTTCCGAGTGGAAATCGTTGATCGGCTACGACGATGCCGCTGCCGCCCGCCTCATTCACGACGATGGCATTCACATACTCGTCGATCTGTCCGGGCACACCGCCTACAATCGCCTGCCCATATTTGCTTACAAGCCGGCGCCAGTCCAGATTAGCTGGCTGGGCTATATTGCGTCGACCGGTGTCGAACAAATCGATTATCTGCTGGCGGACCGGATCGGCGCGCCCGAAAACCAGCGTGATCAGTTCGTCGAAAAGATTTGGTATCTGCCGGACACGCGAGTTTGTTTCACCCCGCCGGAGAAGGCGCCAGACACCTCGCCGTTACCAGCGCTAACCAATGGCTATGTGACGTTCGGGTGTTTCCAGAATCTCGTGAAAATCGGCGACGACGTACTCGCGGCGTGGGCGCAGATACTTGCGGCTTCGCCCGCTTCGAGGCTGCGCGTCCAGTGTCACGAATTGGGCTATGCCCACGCCCGCGAACTCATTACCCATCGTATGCTTGAGAAGGGCATCGATTGCTCACGGGTATCGCTGCACGCCGCCGTTGACAGGCAACGCTATCTCGGCACGTTGGCCGAAGTAGACATGATTCTCGATACTTTTCCGTACCCGGGCATCACCACGACATGCGAAGCACTCTGGATGGGTGTGCCGGTGCTGAACATAGCGGGCCAGAGTCTGCTGGAGCGTGGAGGCGCCAGCGTGATGACGGCAATTGGCCTCCCCGAGTGGGTTGCGGATAATCAGGAAGATTACGTTTGCAAAGCGCTCGCCTTTGCAGACGATATCTCTGCCCTTGCCGACTTGCGTCAGGGATTGAGAGCGCGAACGGCAGCCTCACCGGTGATGGATGCACCGCGATTCGCCCGTAATCTTGAGGAGGCATTCTGGGAGATGTGGGAGCAGAAGTCGATAGCTCAGTTTGAGCCAATCTAGCCATTTAACTTACCCAGAAGCGGAATAAAAAAGAACGCATGCGCCCGCTCCAACATGAATGAGCCAGACTTAGTCGAAGCGAGCTTCTGCATGGTGCGAGGGGGCGCGCCTTTGTTGTGTGTGACAAGCACCACTCCTCAGCACCAGGGGTCAGAGTCAAATTGTTTTTCATCAGTCAACTTTCTTCGTAACTTCTTAAAACCCAAACGAGCACCAGGAGTCAGCGTCCAATGGCACTACCTTAAGCCGCGCAAGTATGTTTTTGTCGCCTGCGCAGTCGCTCTTGCATGACGTGGCGAGGTTCGACACCTAGGGTCAACGGTAGCTAACCATACGCATGTGCTACTTATCTAGACCTGACCTTGAGCATGCGTGTGTGCTTATTTTGTTGGATAAGCATGTGCCAGACACGATTTAGTGACCGGTGGTATTCTAAGTCGTGAGATCGTAACATTCGAGGGAGTGGAAATGACAAAAAAACGTAAGCCGCAAAAAGCCGCTGATGGTGAGTTACTCACCGACGCTATTGAAACCGACGCTATTGAGAAGTCCTGGAAGTTGGCGGGCCGTTCCAAGCCGCGCAAGCCATCCAAGAAGTACAAATACGTTGAAGAACTAGCCCATTTGCAGATGGAGCTCATCAAACTTCAAGAGTGGGTTCGCTTGAGAGGCCTCAAGGTCGCGGTCATCTTCGAGGGCCGGGACGCAGCGGGCAAGGGTGGCGTGATCAAGCGCATCACCGAGAGTCTCAACCCTCGGGTTTGCCGGATCGTCGCACTGGGCACACCAACGGAACGGGAGCGCGGGCAGTGGTATTTTCAGCGGTACGTCCCGCATCTGCCCGCGGCAGGCGAAATCGTGCTGTTCGACCGTAGCTGGTACAACCGCGGTGGTGTGGAGCACGTCATGGGGTTTTGTACGGAAGCGGAACACAAGGAGTTTTTGCGCGCCTGTCCACTGTTTGAAGAGATGCTGGTTCGGTCCGGAATCTTTCTCGTCAAGTACTGGTTTTCGGTGAACGACGAAGAACAGGAGAAGCGTTTTCAGGAGCGTATTCGCAATCCAAGCAAACGCTGGAAACTGAGCCCGATGGATATGGAGTCGCGTAAACACTGGATCGAGTATTCGCGGGCCAAGGATGTCATGTTCGCTGCGACCGACAAACCAAAGGCGCCCTGGAATGTGGTGGAAGCCGATGACAAGAAGAAGGCCCGCCTCAACTGTATTGCGCATCTGTTAAAGCAGGTGCCCTACGAGAACATGACACCGGTAGAAATCGAAGTACCGCCGCGACAGGCCGATATTGGCTACAAACGCCCGAAGATGTCCAGCCAGAAGTTCGTGCCCAGGATTTACTAGTGGCATCCGGCGCGCGATGTCTTCACGATGTCGGTGTATTTGTCTAGACCTCACGCGCCCCCGCGCGCACCGAAATTTCCGAGATCGCCAAGGACAACGCTGCGTATGCTCGCGTCGTTGGACCGCTAAAACGATTCGTTCAGAAGTTGGCGATATTCTTCAGGTGTCGCCTCGCGGGGATTGGTCTTGTGACAGTGATCGACCATCGCCCCTTGAATGACGGCATCGAACATGTCCTTTTTTACGCCCACTTGCGCCAGGCCCGGCGGCAGACCCAGGCGCGCGCACATTTGTGTGACCGCATCGGCGATGTCGTCGCTACCCCTCAGCCGCATAGCGTGCTTGAGCCGCGCAATCTTGTTTTCCTTGATCACCGACGGTGCGGACGCATTGAAGCGCAGCACCGCAGGCATGACGATGGCGTTCAGCGTGCCGTGGTGCAGGCCGGTTTTGCCGTCGATTTTCAAACCGCCCAATGGATGCGAGAGCGAGTGCACCGCACCCAACCCTTTTTGAAACGCCATCGCGCCCTGCATCGATGCCGACATCATATTGAGCCGCGCATCGACGTTACTGCCATCGTTGGTGGCCGTCTCGATGCTGGACCACGCGCGCTCTAGGCCATCGAGTGCGATGCCGTCGGCCGGCGGATTGAAGGCGGCAGACAGAAACGTCTCCACGCAGTGGGCGATGGCGTCCATGCCGGTGGCCGCGGTCAGGTAAGGTGGCAACCCGAGCGTGAGCAGGGGATCACAAATGGCGGCGCGCGGCAGTAAATGCCAGGAATGAAAACCGAGTTTCCTGCCGTCGCTAGGAATGACGATGGCGCCACGCGCGACTTCGCTTCCTGTGCCGGATGTGGTGGGTACCGCAATCAACGGCGCAACGGCTGGCGTGATGCGCACGCTGCCACCTTCGATGGTGGCGTAAGTTTTCAACTCGCCCGGATGTGTGGCCAGAATCGCGGCGGCCTTGGCCAGATCGATCGAAGAGCCGCCGCCGACGGCGATGAGGCCATCGCAGCTACTGTCGCGAAACAAATCTGCCGCGCGACGCGCCATCGCTTCGGTCGGGTTTGACGGGGTGTCATCGAACAGTGTGCAGGGCATGCCTGCAAGTGTTGCCGTCACGCGGTCTACGATCCCGGTCGCAACCACACCCTTGTCGGAAACAATTAACGGGCGACGGATGCCGATGCGTTCGCATTCGGATTTGAGTTGAAGCAGGGCGTCGCTGCCGATGTGGATGTGCGTCAGGTAGAAGATAAATGCCATGCTGGACTGCTCCGTTGCCTGTTTTAAAGACAAACTCTAATGCTGGCGGGCTGTTTCAGACATTTATGTCATGTGACCCGCACCGAATGGCGATCTACACAAAAAAAACCACTTCGGATAAATCAGCACGCCCCCGTATAAAACCGCTTCGGGCACACCGCTTCATAGCGATTGTTGCCGCCAATCTCCACCTGCTCGCCTTCGGTCACCCGATTGCCATCCGCATCGAGCCGCACGTTCATTGTCGCCTTGCGCCCACAGCGGCAGATGGTTTTCATTTCTTCCAGATCATCAGCAAGTGTCAGCAGCGCGCGTGAACCGGGGAAGGGCTGGCCGAGAAAATCGCTGCGCAGGCCGTAGCAGATGACCGGCGTGCCGCGTGTACATGCAATCGTATGCAACTGGCTCACCTGCGTTTCCGTCAGGAACTGCGCCTCGTCGATCAGGATGCACGAGGGCAGGGGCCGCGTTTTGTAGAGCTCGATGAAATTCATCGACTGCGAAAAAACTTCGGAGTCCCTCGCCACGCCCAAGCGCGAAACAATGCGTCCCGTGCCATGACGATCATCAATTGCCGCCGTGAACAGATTCACCGACTGACCACGTTCCTCGTAGTTGTACGCGACTTGCTGCAATGAGGTGGATTTGCCAGCGTTCATCGCCGCGAATCTGAAGTAAAGTTTGGCCAAGAAAGTCTCCGCTTTTCAGTGGGCCACAGTATAACGGGCGGATAGCGCGAGAAGAATTCTGCGCGCGTGAGATGCCGGTATTGATTTATCGATACGACGTTTTGCGGCCGACTAATCGGCCGCCAGATACGGGCTAGAGTGTACGCACCACCCCAACAACCAGCCCTTCAATATCGAGAGTTTTCTTATCGAGATCGACCACGATCGGCAGAAAATCGGCATTCTCAGCGATGAGGAAGGCCTGACGGCCTTTGAGTTTCAGGCGCTTTACGGTGGCATCGCCCTCAA
>JAJAYN010000012.1 GCA_026786225.1 Burkholderiales bacterium
GGTCAGTGTAGTGCGCGCCGAGCTGGCTGCGTTTGGCCGGGTCCAGCCCGCGCTCGAACAGGGTGCCGAAGATGGAGGGCTCGATCGCGCTCCAGTCGAGCAATCCAACATTGGTGAGCTTTTCGAGATCGTCGCGCGTGAGCGGCAGCGTGAGGTCGTCATCAAACAAACCGCCGTTGAACCATTGGATCATGTGCTCGCCGAATTCGCCGTGCCGGTTGGACATGGCACCGAACAGGTTTTTTAATTGGCGCTGGAACCGCTCGACATCCTTGAGCCCGGTTTCCAGCACTTTCGAGAACAGTCGGTTCGGCAACAGCGGCTCGCTGGCCGGGCCGCTGGCATCTTCGGCAAAGAGACAGAAGATGATTTTGTTGAGGAAATGCGCGACCTGTTGTGGGTTGTGATTGCGACGTTGCATGTCCCACGCCAGATCGCCGATCAGCTTGGCGGCCTGCAGGGTGATGGCTGTGCGGGTGCGCTTGGGCTTGAACTGTTCGGGATCGGTGAATAGCCAGCGCAGTTTTTTCAGATTCTCCGGCGAGCCGATGTCGTCGATGGCGATGATGTCCACTTCCGACGGTGTGCCCGTGAAATGGGTGTGGATTTCGATCCGCTCGCGGTCGCTCACGACCAACAACGGCGGGTTGTCGAGCGCCAGCGCGTAGGTCATCAGTTGCTTCAGCGCGGGGCCGAGATTGGTACCCGGCGTCTTGTATTCCCACGCAAAGCAATGTCGCTTCCACACATCCGCCCAGCCGGTTTTGCCCGATAGCGATCCGGTTTTTTTCGCGCCGCGCTCGAAGCAATAGTTGTCGGGGTCGCTTGGCTTATCGACGCCGAGCAGTTCACACGATCGAGAAAGTGCGCCTGCGCGCCCGCACGCTCGGAGAGTTTGTTGTCTTTCCATTTGGCGATAAATTCGGCGGGCGTCATGTTGTGGGAATCATACGATAGGCGGCGCGATTCGCCCACTAATACGCGAAACACAAGCACTGGCGCGGCGTTTGGCGGCATTTCGCCCCGAGATGCCCGCCAAATGGCGATCCAGGCGTAATGACCCCACCCACGTAAAAAATATTTTCAAATTGGTGAAAGTTTCGCCCCACGGCCTCCATTGGCCGGCCAACGAAATGTCTATTTGTCGCCGCTGACCAGCGAACGGCGACTGCGTCCAAACGTATAAATGACCTTGCGCGCCGTGGCGCGGAAAGCCGCCGCTGCAACGGGTTGGCTCAGCAATGGGCAGGTCGGGTTGCGGTATCCACCGGCTTCAAGCGTCACATCGTCCGCCGTTTCGGCCCACAAGCCGCCACGCACCGCGCGAAACAGCCAATGCACGTAGCCTTCCCGCGACGCCGCGTGAATGAGGTCATCGCTATCGGGCACTTCCGCCAGGATCGGTGAATCGCCGTCGATGGCGATAGGTGATGCGCCAAAGGCGTGCATCCCCGTCACCGTCTCGTGCGACGCGGCACCCGGACGAAAAAACGGTTGCGCTTCGATGCGTTCGAGATTCCAGGCACCCAGCTCCCACGCCGTTTCCATCGCTGCGTGGTCGAGATCGTCGAAACGGTCCCAGCGTTCATTGACCTGCAGCGCCGAACTCGGCACGGACTGGTAGGCCACTGTCTCAGAGTCCTGGGTGAGACGCACCTCGACGAAGCCGTGCCAGTGCAACGTCAGCACGGTGGGCGTATTGGTGTGCGGGACGGCAGCGAGCGTAACCGCCACCAGCGGCAAACGATTGGACAACAATTGCGATTCGATCAAGCCGAGCAAATTCATTTTTATCTCCTGGTTTCAACGGTGCGAAACGGATAAAACAAATCGTGCGACCAAACGTCAAACGGAATGTGCAACAAAATAAATGCAAGAACCGCGCCATCATTTCGCCATAACATCGGCGCGCCGTGTTGCTAGCAAACGCATGGTTTGGGTGCCAAGCCGACAGCGCGGTGTCGACAGCGCAGCCGGATCAGTCGAGCCCCTGTGATACATTCGCAACGCCATGCCGGAAAAAATCACCAATAAAAATATCGTCGCGCGTTCATTGGCCAGCGTGTGGCATCCGTGCACGCAAATGAAGCAGCACGAACACTTCCCGCTCGTTCCCATCGCGCGCGGCGAGGGCGCGTGGCTGGTCGATTTCGAGGGTAAGCGTTATCTGGACGCGGTGTCGTCGTGGTGGGTGAATCTTTTTGGTCACAGCAATCCGCGCATCAATGCCGCATTGAAAGATCAAGTTGATCGGCTCGAACACGTGATGTTGGCGGGCTTTACCCACGACCCGGTGGTCGAACTTTCCGAGCGCCTCGCCAAACTCACTGGGCTCGGCCACGCGTTTTACGGCAGCGACGGCGCCAGTGCGGTCGAAATAGCGTTGAAGATGAGCTTTCATTACTGGCGTAACTGCGGCAAGACCGACAAGAAGAAATTCGTCAGCCTCGAAGGCAGTTACCACGGCGAGACCATCGGCGCGCTATCGGTGACGGATGTGGCCATCTTTCGGGACGCTTATGGACCGTTGCTGAATAACAATCTGCTCGTGCCATTCCCGGCACGCGAATACGTAGAACAAGCATTCACGGGCTTCTCAGCGGCAAAAGTCTCTGAATCCCCCGCCAATTCTAGTGTTTCACTTGAAACTATCCTCTCCTCCCACCATCGCGACATCTCCGCGCTGATTCTTGAGCCGCTGGTGCAGGGTGCCGCGGGCATGCGCATGTACTCCCCGGATTACTTGAAGCGCTCGCGCTAGCTTTGCGATAAGTATCACGTACACC
>JAJAYN010000013.1 GCA_026786225.1 Burkholderiales bacterium
GGTGAATACTTTCTAACGGGCTTTGATGTAAAGGTTGCACGTTCCGTGAGCGACGTTGCCCACATTAAGGGATCGAAGGAAAACCTCATCAAAGATGGAAAGCCGATTGGGGGCACATTCAATGTGAGCCCGGGAGAAGCGGTATATGTCGGACACTTCGGACTCGACTGCGGGGCGGAGCCTTTTCTCTGGCGATCTTACCTTGTACAGTATGATTTTCCGCATGACTATCAAATTTATCACTTCATTTGGGCACTAACGGCAAATGGTAATCACGCTTATCGGAAAGCGAATTCTGTCTTTTTTACTCGGCGTCGTGCTGATGACGACAAGTCTCTTTGCGTCGGCGTTCGCAACGACCCCACCTAATGGTCTTGTGCTCTCGATTGTAAGTGCGCCACGCATTTCCACCGTGGGAACGGCACGCAGCATATTTGTTCACGGTGCCTCAGGCCCAGTCACATTCGATGAGTCGGCGATCGCAACGACCGGCACACTGGTGATTCGGATGACGCCGGAAATGACTGGCCTTATGGCTTCACCGTTGGTGCTGACCTATACGCCGAGGAATATAGGTACGCTGCGGGTGAGCCTAAGACTCTCAGACGGCAGCGCTGCCGAAACACAGATGGAAACAGTGGCAGGTGCGCGTTCAACTTTCAATCTGGACGGGATGTGGTTTGATCCCGCAACCAACGGGTCGGGCATTTCATTTCATCATGCCGTTGCAAGCGACGTGGTTTTCGGCACATGGTTTCTTTATGCGGCTCAGCCCCAAACGCGGTGGTATTCGCTGCAATCCATGCAATGGATGCAGGGCGGGACTGTACTGGTCGGTATCGCCTACGAAGGGCGTACGAACAATGTAAATCCAGCGTGTTTGGCGGGGGACGACTGTCCGCGACCGGCAGTGGAATTGAGGACGGTTGGGTCGGTCAGCGTCACGGTGATCGACCAGAACAACTTGCGCGTCGAGGCCCTTGATCAGTATGGCCGCACTGCCTTTGTGTCGTTGCTCAAGCGACTCTAACTCCAAGAACCATATGCGCTATTCGTCGTTTCAAATTTGGTTACCCAAGGTTGCGAGGATCGTCGCGATTGTGGCTGCACTCGTGCTTAGTGTTGCGACCTTGCCTATACAGGCAAGTGAGCCTGAGAGTAATGGAGCGGTGGTGGCAAAGCCAACCGCCCTCGCCGCTACAGGCGGATTCGTTTATTTGCTGGCGGCGCATCCGGTTGTTGGCAAAGTTGGGCAGCCGAGAACTGTGTTCTTGCATCATCCCAGGCCGAATTGCCCTCCTTACGGCGTTTCACTCGATACCTCGGCGATGGAAGCCAGTAACTTGGTGGTGTTACGGAGAAGTGGGTTTTTCATTTGCCCATCCGTGGGGAACCCCCGCGAGCTGAGCGAGCTCGCGCGTTTTGAATTTGTTGTCACGCCAACGAAAGTGGGGCTTCTTACGATCCGTGACGAAATTAGGGGTGTCGAAATCACGATACAGACACTGCCGACCGCAGTACCGTCTAAATTTGATACCAACGGCATGTGGTTTGATGCCACCACCAATGGATCTGGCATTGCCTTGCATCACCGCCGTGGCACGACCGACGCGGCGTTTGGTACATGGTTTCTCTACAGCAACGACGGAACGTCTCGCTGGTATTCGTTGCAATCGATAAACTGGCAGCAAGATGGAAGTGTTCTCGAGGGCTTACTCATTCAAACGCGCGGCGGTTGTGCGTTCGTCAATCTCGCAGGCTGCCCGGCTATAGGTAGCTTTCGCACAGGTCCGCCCCAAGATTTATTTTGGGTGACACCGCCCCTCGCGCGCATCACCTTTCAATCGCCGACCCGCGCTCGCGCAGAGGTGTTGACACTTGGCGGCGCTGTGCTGTTTACCTCGGAGTTAACGAAGCTCCAGTTTTGATCGCCCGCTACCGGGAGAAATTAAAGGGGTCAGTTCTAACATTGCGGCATCAAGCACTCCTACTGCGACCCAGTAGGAATGCCATTCGCGCCTCGCTCTCCACCAAAGGGATTGATGACACGAATGCCGACCGCCTCGAAGGGGGCTGTGTTGCGTGACGCCACGATGAAGCCTCGCGAAACGGCAATCGCTGCGATGTACCCATCAGGCGTTGGGAAGCCTCGCCCGCCAGTCTTGGCCATTACGGTCAGCTCGGCATAGCGCCGTGCTGCGTCAGTGTCGAATGGCAACACCCGATCCCTGAACAGCCGCATCAGACCGTCAAGTGCTTGCGGCAGCATGTCTTTGCGCCTGCCTGCTGGTAGCGCCGCAATGCCAAACAGTAGCTCGGCGAGCGTCACACTGGACAGATAGAGCGTTTCGGCTGCCTGATCGTTCAGCCAGGCTCGCACAGCCTGATGTGGCTCAGGCTTCATCGCCTCGGAAACGACGTTGGTATCCAGGATGATCATTCAAATCTCAGCGGTTCCGCCGGTGTTTTGTCTCTCGCCCGGTCAAGGCCCTCGAAATCTTCGTTCGTCAGGCCGATCTTCCGGCCCAATTCTGATAGCGCTTCACCCACCCGAACGCGTGTCTCTGGCTTGACCGCGCTTGCCAGAATCTCGCGCACCTCTGCCTCGGTGCTGTGCCCATGTTGGGCGGCCCGCACCCGCAACGCGCGGTGCACGTCGTCGGGCAGGTTTCGTACAGTCAGCATTGCCATAGCGTCATTTCCTAAAAACGATATCGATGCATTCATTGTGCAATATTGAATGCATTTTCGCAAGAGACATTAGCTATATGCAAAAGCAATCCGTGGCTGGTGCGGACAACGTTGGGCAAATAACGACTACATCTACGAGGTAGCCGCCATACGTTGCGCAGCCGGAAACTCACGGGCTTTCACATCAGATCGCAACCCCGCGTCCAGCTTGCCGTTTGAGACCTTTATCCTCCAGCAAGCTCGTCAATGCTAGGGTTTGCAGATTTACCCGTCGTATCCCACGATTTAACGGTGATCTTCTCGCGAGTGGCACTTGGCGGCGTCTGGATGTCTCGCGTATCCCATGTCGTGACAACGCCTTTGGACAACGCGTCTACACCCGCGAGCCTTTCGCACTTTTCCTCGAGCCGGTTTCTTTCCTCGTCTCCCTTGCACAGCATCGCCAGCGGTTCGCTCGCCCGCAGCAACTGCATGGGGTGGACCAGACGTAACAAACCCTTCTTGTTTTCCAGCCGGATGAAGCGCTCAACGAATTCTTCGCTCATCTTGCCGTCGGTCATCTTCAAAAAATAATCAGGCGACTTTTTGCGGTTGAGTTCTTTGGTCTCTTTGCTATAGCTGCCGTGGTAGCCGAATACGGTGTGGACTTTCGATTTCTGTTCCGCGTATTGGCGCGTTACACCGCCCAGGAACATGTTCGCGCAGGCAGATGAGCAGCGTCCCAGCACCACGGTGCCGAGCTTGCGCGTGCGAATGTCCTCGCCGATCTTGCGGCCGGCCAACGAGTCGCCACCGCCGGAGTCATGGAAGACGATGGTGTCGATCTTGGTGTCGAATTTCTGCATCGCCTCTTGCCATGCTTCCCAGTCCGAGCGCACGACACCGCCGCCGAGGTAGAGGTAAGGCGGGGAGGCGTAGAAGCTCATGGCGGAGGCGAGTGACGAAGTGCACGCGAGCACCACAAGAACAATGCAGGCGGACGTTTTCACTTGCGCGTACACCCCTCAGGAATGACGGGACCGCTGTTGTGATTGCGTTCCCCCACTCCCCGGCCCCCCACCCCCCCGGGGGAGGGGGGGCTGGGGGCCCCGGGGTTTGATTGTCGGAGTTTTGTTTAGGGCAGGGGGCCATAAAGGGCGA
>JAJAYN010000014.1 GCA_026786225.1 Burkholderiales bacterium
CAACCGCAGGGTTCCGAAGTCGCGTTGATAGAAGCAATTAACCGGGTCGAGGCCGGATTTCGTGTGGCATTCCCGCAAGTGCGCTGGATTTTTTTTGAGCCCGACGTTGCAGATTGATTTTGCCAATCGCGCCAATTGGACCAAACAATCCATGGCCAATTTCTCACGTGTTACAGTCAAACAAAAAAATCAAGCGGCACCGCAAAAAAGGACTTAATGATGTTCCATTCACGCAAAAAAACAGTCGCTCTGCTGGGCCTGGTTGCGTGCGCGACCCTGATGGGAGGTGTCAATTCGCAGGCGCTGGTGCAGAACTGCCCGCAACCGCGCTTTACCGGCAAAGCACCAGATGATTACTACAATCGCAAGAGTCCGCTGACCGCACAATTACTTGATGCCAAAGCCGGAGAAAAGCTCTATTTCGATGGCGCAACCGACCGATTTTCCTGCGCAACCTGCCACGGGTCCAAAGGCGATGGACACGGCGAGATGGCCAAACAATACGACCCGCCACCACGCAACTTTTCATGCCCACAGGCAGTCAACGGCGTCCCTGACGGCCATCTCTTCTGGATCGTCCGTTTTGGTTCACCGGGCACCGGCATGCCCGCGCACAAAAACTTCTCGGACGATCAGATCTGGCAGCTCGTGGCCTATGTGCGGGGCTTGGCAAAGTGATGTGATGCTCGATGAGCATCGAACCCTGCTCAGCCTGCGTCAAAACGCCCGCTCAATCAATTTTGTCGCCGGCACATTTGCCGGTAGCGACCCGAAAGCCGCTCCGCGAAGGCCGCCAAAGCGTGACTGGCAAAAGTTGTCCGCGACGAGAGCGTTGCCCGCACCAAGCAATGTCGCCGCCTGCAATGCCAGCGCCATTCGCTCGACCAGATAGCGTGAACGTTTTTCCAGATCCACCGTGTCGGCGAGCTGTGTGGCAAGACCGGCGACTTCGGCATCCAGCAGCGCATTCGCGCCCTTCACGCCCGTAAATTCGGCAAACAGCGCCTCACGCGTTTCGGGCTCGCGTGCCAGGGCGCGCAGCACATCAAGACACTGGATATTTCCACTCCCTTCCCAGATCGAATTGAGCGGTGCCTGCCGATAGAGGCGCGGCAGGATCGACTCTTCAACATAGCCCGCACCACCCAGACATTCTTGCGCCTCATTGACGAACGGCGGACAGCGTTTACATATCCAGTACTTGCCGATGGCCGTTGCGATGCGCGCAAATGCGGCGGCTGCCGGGTCACGTGTTGATGCATCAATGGCGCGCGCGACGCGCAACGAAAATGCCATGGCGGCTTCGGATTCAAGCGCCAGATCAGCCAGGACCATTTGCATCAATGGCTGGTCGATAAGAAATTTACCAAACGCCTTGCGATGCCGGCAATGGTGGATGGCTTGCACCAACGCCTGGCGCATGATGGCAGCAGAGCCGATCATGCAGTCCTCACGTGTCAGCGCGACCATCTCGAGAATGGTGGCGATACCGCGGCCCTCCTCGCCGACCATCCACGCCAGCGCGCCATGAAATTCGACTTCGGCACTGGCATTGCTCCAGTCGCCCAGTTTGTTTTTTAGGCGCTGAATGCGAATGGCATTGCGCTCGCCGCTTGGCGCAAACCTTGGCAACAGAAAGCACGATATGCCGCGCTCGGTCTGCGCCAGCACCAGAAAGGCGTCACACATCGGCGCGGACATAAACCACTTGTGTCCGACCAATTGGTAGAGCTGATCGGGCCCACTCGCGCCGACCGGGTATGCGCGCGTCGTGTTGGCGCGCACGTCGGAGCCGCCCTGTTTCTCGGTCATGCCCATGCCGATGGTGTTGCCGCGTTTTTCCCATGCCGGCACGTGGCGCAGATCGTACTCGGTCGAAAAAATGCGTGGCAGCCAGCTATCGGCCAGCACGGCCGACTGGCGCAATACCGGCACCGCCGCGTGGGTCATGGTCAGCGGGCAGGAGGTGCCCTGATCGGCCTGCGAATGCAGATACATCATTGCCGCGCGCGCAACATGCGCACCAGACCGCTCGGCGTGTTGCCACGAAATATTCGCGACGCCGTGTTGAATCCCCAACGACATCAGCCGGTGATACGCCGGATGAAATTCAACCTCATCGATACGGTGACCAAAGCGGTCAAACGGTTTGAAGACTGGCTTGTTTTCGTTGGCGAGAAATCCTAGCGCCATCATCTCGTCGCCCACTGCTGCGCCGAGGTCGCCCAGCGCTTTTTCCGCCCACGCACCGCCTTCGTGCGCCACGGCCTCGCGCAACGCCGTGTCGGTCGCATAGGCGTTGTATGGCACCAGCGGTGGCGCCTGATTTGTGACGTCGTGTGTGGTAAAACGGTTCTTTATCGCGTCGTTCACTTCATCCGTCCGTTTTTCTTGCAATGGAACATTGTTGCAGAATTAATCCCGTATTGCCTATGGAAAACTCCTACGCCGTCGACCCCGACATCACCCTGGCTGCCACCATTGACGCACGCTTTTATCACGATGCCGTGGCCTATGCGCTGGCGCAGGAGCGCGTGTTTGCGCGCTCCTGGCAGTGGATAGGCGATCTGGGCGATGTCGCGACGGCCGGCGCGCTCTCGCCGCGCGAGCTACTACCGGGGTTGCTGAATGAGCCCTTGCTGCTGGCGCGCGACGGGACCGGCGACTTGCGCTGTCTGTCGAACGTCTGCACACACCGCGGTAACCTGCTGGTAAAGGAGCCATGCATCGCGACCCAAATACGCTGTGGTTACCATTCGCGTCGCTTCGATCTCGATGGACGCATGACCTTTATGCCGGAGTTTTCGACGGCGAAAAACTTCCCCTCACCCAGCGACAACCTGCCACGGATCCCGTTTGGCCAATGGACGAACCATGGCTTTGCCGCGATCGATCCAGTCGACAAGCTCGATTCGTTTTTGGCGGAAATGTCAGCACGGACCGCCTGGATGCCAATAGCGAACGGCGTACTCAACCACGCACGCAGTCGCGATTACGTTATCGATGCGCACTGGGCGCTATACGTCGAAAATTATCTCGAGGGATTTCACGTGCCGTTTGTTCATGCCGCGCTTAATCAGGTCATCGATGTCAGCAGCGATGCGAGTGAGTTGTATCGCTACGCCAGTCTTCAACTGGCGCTGGCCAACGTCGGCGACGTTGCATTTGAACCGCCGGCAGGCAGCAAAGACCATGGGCAACGCATCGCGGCGTATTACTGGTGGATATTCCCCAACCTGATGCTCAATTTCTATCCCTGGGGATTGTCGCTAAACCTCGTGCAGCCGGAAGCGATCAACCGCACACGGGTGGCGTTTCGCAGCTATGTGTGGGATGAATCGAAGCTGGACAAAGGTGCCGGCGCGGCTTTGCATCAGGTGGAAATGGAAGACGAAGCGATTGTGGAAGCGGTACAGCGCGGCACCCGTTCACGTTTCTATCGCAAGGGAAGATACTCGCCCACGCGGGAAATGGGCACGCATCACTTTCACCGGCTGCTGTGCGAATTCATCAATCGTGGCCAAGCGCGCGTCGGGCCTGCGTAAATATCAAAACTCCAGCATTGGCGGGCTTTTCCAGACGTAAACGCCTGAAATCGCCCGCCGATACTGGAGTTTTACTCTTTTTTAACGCTTGGTGTCGCTAGTCGATTATCTTGACTGCGGTGACCAGCGGGACCGTCTCGGTGCGCTTGCATTTTGGGTCGCCATAACAATCTCCCGCCTGGATCGACTCCATGCTGAACGTCATTTCCACCTGCTTGCCTTTCACAGGCGGCTTCTGCGCGCAGATTTCAAAACGGGCAACTTCGATAAATTCGTTTTTCCCATTGCGCAGTGTGAGGTAGCAGCCGTTATCGCCCTTTTCGATATCGAAGACGAGGCCGCGCGATTGTTTTAGCTCCTTGCCGACTTTAATAACGCCTTCCTTGTAAACCGGCGCCGGTGGTGCTGGCGCGGCGATTGGAGGCGTTGCCGGGGTTGGCGCGGCGGGCGTTGGAGGCGGTGTGGGAGGTGTGGGCGGTGTCGGCGACGTTTGTGCCAGCGCTGGCTGCGCCACGGAAAATGCCAGACATGAAACAATGAAACAGTGACGAAGCAGTGGACAGTTTTTCATCGGGTGGCCTTTGTGCGTCGCGAAGGTGGCCGAATATTACCGCAACATTTCACTCTTCCGTTTTTTGCTTTTGCTTTCCACCCAATAGTGCGCCCGTTGGCCGTTTGGTTTGACGTCTGTGGCCGGCATCCGTTTCGGCTGTCGTCACCACCGCGCCCGCTTTCGCGGTTGGCTCGTAAGGCTTACTGAAATCAAAGTGCGGCAGATTGGTCGGCTGCGCCTTAGACGGCGTTGCCTTCGCATGTTGCGGACGCGGATGGGGACGATTACTGTCCCGCTCCTCACGCGGCGGACGCCGTGGGGCGCGCTCGCCGCCTGCTTCAATCGGACGCTCACGTTCACGTTCGTGCTGCTTGCCGCGTGCTGGGCTCCGTACACGCGGCTCATCACGATCACGACCTGCGCCTTCAATACTCGGCGTGGGCAGACGCGGGATTTCACGTTTCAGCAGTTTCTCGATGCGCGACAGAAATTCCATTTCCTCCGGACTCACCAGCGAAATCGCCTCGCCCGTAATGCCGGCACGGCCGGTGCGACCAATGCGATGCACGTAGTCTTCAGGAGTGTGTGGTAATTCGTAATTGATGACGAACGGCAGTGAATCGATGTCGAGGCCGCGCGCAGCGATATCGGTTGCGACGAGGATGGCAGACTTGCCCTGCTTGAATTCGTCCAGCGCCTGCGTGCGTTCGGCCTGACTGCGGTCGCTGTGAATCGCCACGGCAGGTAGCCCGTCTTTTTGCAATTGACGCGCAACGCGGTCCGCGTCGCGTTTCATGCGCGTAAAAATCAGTACCTGTTTCATGTCGCGCGAGCGGATCAGATGTGCCAGCAGAGCCGCTTTCTTGATATTGGCAACTTCAAAAACCTGATGTGTCACCAGCTCGGCGGGCGCATTACGGCGCGCCACTTCGATCATGGTCGGGCTGCGCATGAATTTTTCTGCGAGCTTTTTGATTTCGTTTGAAAATGTCGCCGAAAAAAGCAGGTTCTGGCGCACCGGCGGCAACACCGCAAGAATACGATCAATATCGGGCATGAATCCCATATCGAGCATGCGATCGGCTTCGTCCAGCACCAGCACGCTGACTTGCGAGAGGCTGATCGTCTTTTGCATCAGATGATCCAGCAAACGACCCGGCGTCGCAACGACGATTTCGACCCCGGCGTGCAGCGCCTTGATCTGCGGTTTGATATCGACACCGCCGTAAAGCACCACTGCGCGCAGCGGCAAATACTTGCTGTAAGTGCGAACCGATTCTTCCACCTGCGCGGCGAGTTCCCGGGTGGGTACCAGCACCAGTGCGCGTACCGGATGCCGGGCAGGCGAAGAACTGCTACTGGCGTGCGGCGCCAGCAATTGCAATAGCGGCAGTGTAAAGCTCGCCGTTTTGCCGGTGCCGGTCTGCGCGCAGCCCATGATGTCGCGACCCTCAAGGACCGCAGGGATCGCTTTGGCCTGGATGGGCGTGGGCTCGGTGTAGCCTTGCGCCTCGACAGCGCGGAGTAATTCGGGGATCAGATTCAGTGAAGCGAAGGACATTCAAACAGCCTTACAAGGAATTGCCCTTTGGTAACGTGCAGTGGCGCCGTTGAAAATAGCGGCTGGCGACGGCGGGAGCCGAAAGAGCGGGGAACGGCGGAAACAAGTTGCCGGGAAGCAACGCAACCCGTATTGTACCCCGTCGCGACACCACCGCTATGGATACACGCGTTGCGCAGCCCTGTCGGTTGCAGAAGAAACCACCCTTCAACGAGAGTCCGCTAAACATTCGAAAGGTTTTGGCACCGGTTCATCATGCTGATCATTCCGCTATCCCGCAAGCTCACGCTGCAAACGTTCCCCATCATGACCGCGCTGCTGGTGGTCGTGAATCTCTTTGTTTTCTTCGCCCTCCAGGCACCGGATGGACGCGTGATCCGCGAATTCGTCGATGCCGCCGTGAAAAGCGGGTTACCCCAATTGGAGCTTCCCGTCTATGCGGATTGGCGCTCGTCAAAAGGTGAACGCACGCTGGCACCATCGCCCGCCTTGCTTGAAGACCCCAGGTACCTCGCGCAAGGCGCGTTGGCAATGCAGCGGGACCGTGCATTTCAACGTGAGCTTGCCTCCCGCATGAAGAAGGCGCTTGCCAGCGAACAATTCGCGCAATGGCAAACCGCACGCGCCAAAATCGATCCGATCTGGCAGAAGAACTTCACCGAGCGATACATTTTCGTGCCCGCAAACACATTCGTGGAAACCTACGTCACCCACATGTTCATGCATGCCGATTTCGGACATCTTTTCGGCAATATGGTGATGCTGGTGTTGATCGGATTACTGGTGGAGGCCGCCGCCGGACCGCTGCGAACTGGCGCAATCTATCTGGTTGGCGGCATCGGTGCGCTGCTGCTTTACACGCTGTTTTCAACGGAGCGCTGGGTCGGCATGCTCGGTGCATCGGGTGCCATTGCCGCAATGATGGGTGCTTGCGCGGCGCTCTATGGATTTCGCAAGGTTCGCTTTTTCTACCACGTACTGTTTTATTTTGACTTCATCACGCTGCCCGCCATCGTCGTGCTGCCGCTGTGGATCGGCAATGAACTCTGGCAATGGATGCAATATCGCGACGTGAGCAATGTGGCCTACTTCGCGCACATCGGCGGCCTCATTGCCGGCGCTTCATTCGCATTACTGTTGCGCAAAACGGTTGCAGTCCGCCTGGAAAACGCCGCGACGCCGTCGCTTGAAAAGGTGGAGGACCTCGCACGCCAGCACGCGCGTGCGTACGCCTATTTGAAGAAAATGCAATGGGATGCAGCGGGACGGGAATTCGAGCAGCTGTTGTTGCAGGTGCCTGACAACCTCGACTATGCCCGACAGCTTTACACCGCTTCCCGCACAGAGCCAGCCTCAACGCGATACCACTGGGGCGCCAGGCAACTCATGAAGCTCACTGCAAAAACGGGCGCGTCGACGCTGCTCGGCCAGACCATTGCCGAGTATTGGAAAAACGCCCAGCCTGCGCCGCGCCTCTCGACCGATGAAATTGCCCGCTACGCAAAAATTCTCGCCAAGGAAGGTGCCCGCGATATCGCGGCAACGCTCACGGACGCGTTGATCAGACTGCCCGAAGCGAAAATGGGCAATGTTGATCTCGCCGATGTTTTGCTGACAATGGCCGTCGCACTTTATCGTGCCAGCAACAGCGACGAGAAGAAGCTGAGCCGGCAGTACATGGAAACGCTCGAAAAGCGTTTTCCTGAAAGCGGCCAACTCAAGCTGGCCCGCCAGCTGGTTAGCGGCTAACTGGCGGCGTGGCGATGGCGGTGGCTGGGACGGGCTTCATCGCCGCGCGCGTGCGCTCGAGCACTGACAAATAGGACTTCGCCTCGACAGAAGCCGGAGAGTCCGGGTAGCGCGAAATCAGCGTGCCCAGGATGCGTGTGGCTTGTGCCTCATCGCGTTTGAGTTCTGCAAACACTTTCGCTGCCAGCAGGTAGATCACCGGCGTGTCAGCCTGTTTGGGATATTTCCTGTCAAAGCCGCTGATCAGTCCCAGCGCAAGCGCCGCGTTGTGACGCCGCCTCGCCATATCGGCCAGCGGGAATATCATTGCCGGCTCCGGAACAGCGAAGTCCACGGAGAGCGTTCTCATTTTTACCAACAGCTCGTAGGCCACATCCACCTGGCCTGCCGTTACCAGCAACCCAAGCAGCTTTTGCGCGTGCGCCAATGTTTTTTCAGAGTTGCCCAGCGTCAGGTATAGCTTGTGAAGTTTGTGGTTTTTGGGAATGTCATTGCGCTGGTGACGCATATCCTCCAGCAAGGCATCAATGGCCCCCTGTAAGTCGCCATCGCCCACCTTTTGCGCGATTAGACGGTCTGCCTCGCTCATGTTCCTGTCGACTTCGCTTTCGGGGATATTCTCGTCAAAAGTCCTGTCAACGTTGTAGCCAAGTTCCTCGTGATACTGGTACACCACGTAACCCATCATGTTGTACATCATGAGTAAAAAATACATCGAGACAAAGGTGACGACGGGATACTCGATGAAATCCGGTATCAGGGGGCCAATCAGCTTCAGGACGACCGCATCACCACCTTGCAATAGCAGCAGGAATACCGCCAACGCCAGATAAGGCAGGCCGATTTTGCTGATCACGGAAAAAATTCGCGCTGGATTGAGCGCGCCGGCAAGACTGTCGTCAATGGCAATGATGATGATCGCCGCAGGCAATGCGAGCGTCACGATCAGCCCCACCAAAACTGCCAGCACAGGACTCACCGCCGCTGCGATCGCGACCAGCACCACGAGGGTGACGACCATGTAGGCGGCCTGTTTGAGCGGACGCCGATCGCCACTCTCCAGATTCGCATCTGCGGTGTCGGCATCAAAATTGCCGCGCGATGTTTGTACCAACACCGTCATCGCATAGCGAAAAAACAAAAACCAGATAACGAGAAAAAGCAGGCTGCCAATGATGGGTAGAAAGTCAGCCAAGGCTGACGCCAACGCAAGGACGCCTATGTAAACCATCGGTCCGAATTGCAGCGGCCAGACAAAGAATTTTGGTATGCGCGACCAAAATGGCGGAATGGTCGCAATGCTGCTGGCGGTTTTCATGGTCTTGGATGGCGAAGTAAATACGCGATTCTAATGGCAGCTGCGCAAGCGGGATACAAAGGGTGGATGGGAAAAAGCGTCACAATCGCTCTAACCCGGAGGTTCGAGGCGGTAAGCGGATTACGCGCTCACGCCTTGCAAGTCATGCGCTAGCGTTGACGGCCTATTGTGCCAGCACGTCACGCGGCGTTCGATTCAACGCGAATCGTCGATTGTCAACAAATGTCACACATCCCATTTTTGTGAACCTGTTCACAGATTTCAAGGATGCCTGAGCACAAGATGCGTCATCGAACAACAGGCAGCAATGACAGGCAGCCACGACACGAATACTCACACAAACAACTAGGCGCACTCCTAGGACCACTGGCTTGGGACTATGTCTCCCAAGAGGAAAGTCGTAATCGAACCGAAGTGGGCCTGCCCCACTCCTCGATGCCAGAAATGTGAAAGGGCACCTTACGGTGCCCTTTTTTTGCCCTGCGCCCACAAACGGTCAGTCACACGACAGATAAGCTGTACGGTGCTCGTACGCCGAGGTCGTCTTCGCGAGGCTGCCACAAAGATAGGTGATCTTGAGTGATTTTCGGTTCCCGGGAGAAGGGTCACCGCACATCTGGTTGGTCACACCGATCGAGGCACTGCGACGACCGTTTACTTTTGGCGCAACGAAGCGATGCGCATCGCAGCTCGACCCGCTGTCCGGGCCATAGGTTGCGCTGGTCAAGGCAATCGGAAAGCCCTTGGATGCGGCGGCATTGTCGGCACCCTGCTCGGCCTTCGCCTTGCGGTAACCTTCGTCGAACCCATCCTTGAAGCCATCCGCATAACCCTGCTTGAAATCGGCCGATTCCTGTGCGACCGCGCCAATACTGGTGGCGAATATGAAAACAAACGTTAGCACACGACCAATACGCGTATTCATTGTCAGACCCTTCAGGTTTTCCTTGCCCGCATGATAAAGCAACCAAGCAGATGCCGCACGCGGGGCGCAAGACGGCATTTACGCGTGCCATCGACGCGATATGCGACACTTGTCACCTGATTCATCCGCACATTTCACTATGCAAAAACTGGCTAACGTTGATCTTGACAGCGATCCTGCTGCGGCACTTTATGTCAAAACCGAAGTCGTCAAGGTCGTGTTCGCAAAATCTGATGGCCAACTGCTCAGCCGGGAAGGGTTAAACAGTTTTCGCGCTGGAGATGCGGTCATTACCGGTTCTACCGGCGATCACTGGAGCGTTTCCCGCGACCGCTTCCACACCAAATACGCGCCGGTATCGCCGTTGGCCAGTGACAGCGACGGCACCTACCAGTCAAAACTTGTTCCCGTACTCGCCGTGCAAATGCCGGAACCGTTTACCATCGCGCGCACTGCCGGCGGCGACCTGCTTGAAGGATTGGCGCAAGACTGGCTGCTGCAATACGCGCCTGGTGATTACGGGATTGTCGAGAATGCGCGTTTTCAGCAGGTTTACCAACGGCACCAACCTTAGCCTTCACCCGAGAGCACCTCATTCATGGAATCGCGTAGGCAATACCATGCTC
>JAJAYN010000015.1 GCA_026786225.1 Burkholderiales bacterium
CGCCGAACATTTTGCTTTGCACGCCGGCATCCTGCGCGGCACCGGACAATGCTTTGAATTCTTCGGAGGTATGTTTGCGCAGTTCCAGCCGCTCCTTGTGGACCGCCATTTGATCGGAAAGCGCCTGGCGGCGGGTCTGGACGGCGAAGTATTGCTGCGCATGGGCAATCTCCGCTTTGCGCGGGTCGCCGTTCTGGGCAATGAGGTAGCAGGCAAAGCGGGAGAGCTGGTAGTCGGCAAGTTCGCGTGCACTTCCCGAGCCTATCTCGACCATTTTGCCGGCGCCGGCAAAATGGTTTTCAGACGGATTTCCCGATTCTTTACAAGAGGTTATGGCGCGCTCGATGGCTTGCTCGAAACGTCGCCATTGGCTACAGCCCAGCATTGGCTGGAGGGTTCGGGCACTCCAGTACTCGGCTCCGTGTTCGTTGACCTGTTTCAGGTCCTCGAATGACTTGCCGGCAATCGTGACTTCAGTTTTCTTGGGCATTCTCTATCCCCGCAAATTGCATAAAGACCAATCGCGCTGGTTCTTTCACCCCAATGCTTTGCGCTGATTTTGTAGCTGCTTAGAATGGTGACTCCATGAAAGTCGCGGATTCAGAATGCCAGGCTGCCACGACACCTCTGAAGCATCGCCCGCGGCAAGTTGACTCGTGGATTTCCGAGACGCTGTCTCGGAAATTACAGCCAGCCCGCGTCGCGTGAGTTTTCTGTCGCATATATTAACGACTACTAGTGCAGTGCTTCGTGCTTGGTGCGACTTACAAAAAAGATGGATTTTTCGTCGAATCAAGGCGCAAAGCACAGCAATAGCACCGCTATTGCGCGCATTTGCAACGCAGAGTCGGCGGAGAAGACACGTTTTTATGTTGCATTAAGTGCGAAGCACTGCACTAGGTAATGGCTGACCAAATAGCATGCCCAAGACAACAAACTCTTTTATCTACGAGGCGTTCGAACCAAAAAAACCCAAAGCGTCTGGTCAGCCGTTTCCTTTGTAGCGGCTACGCCGCAAGCCGCTGCACACGTGGCATAGGCTTGTTCATTACTTGCCATAGGTCGTATTGCATTTGTAGTCCCAGCCAAAGATCAGCGCTCGTGCCCAGCGCCTTCGACAGGCGTACAGCCATTTCTGCGCTCACGCCTGCGCGACCGTTCAGCACGGCGGACAGCGCCTGGCGCGTTACGCCAAGCCGCGTGGCTACTTCAACCAGTTTCATCGCCTCGGGCAAATACTCTCGGAGGACTTCACCAGGGTGCGGGGGATTGTGTTGTTTGCTCATGGGGTCCTCAGTGGTAATCCAGGTAATCGACCAACTCGACGTCCGGGCCTACAAATCGAAAAACGACACGCCAGTTTCCATTCACGGTAATCGAATGGTAACCACGAAGATCGCCCTTCAATTCGTGCAGCCGCCAGCCCGGTGCGTTGAGATCTTTCGGTGACCGGGCTTGGTTAAGTGCTGCGAGCTGCAATCGAAGCTTGCCCGCATGTGCAGGTTGAATGCCTTTCTTGCTTCCCGTAAGAAAAAGCGCTTCCAGACCTTTGTGCGCGAACGAGCTGATCATGGAACAAGCGTAAAGCAATGCTTTACATGCGTCAAGTGAAGTGATCGACTGTTAGGAAGCCAAGCGGCCTGAAATTTAGTGGGCCAGTAGACGTCGTCCCCGCGTAGGTTGATGCGGGGAATTCGCGATGCATGCATCGCGGAGCGTGCATTATCGCTGAGAGCGGAGAACAAACTAAGACACTTTTACTGGGAGTGGGCGCGGGCTGAAAACGGCTGGGAAGGCGCGCCAGTGTTAGCGGTTTTGCATTGGGAACTTGTCAATACCGACCGCTCGTCCTGAGCCCGTCGAAGGACATCGATGCGAGGCACTGTTGCAACGTGGCCCATTCATGGTTCGACAGGCTCACCACGAACGGGAATGACGGCTTTTGCGGTCCGTAATTGGAAGCGGACAATGTTCTCGGCGTTCGCTACGGCATTGCAGCGCGCCGGATCAAGCCAGCTCTGGCCTGTTGGCCGCCAGCCACGTCTTCACGTGTACCAACAATGCCTCCGGAGATTCTATGCATGCGCGCACTGCAGATTCGGGCACCAGGTCGCCCGAATAATCGGCAACGTTTCGCTGCTTGCGCAACGCATCCAGAATGATGACTTGCTCCGCTGTAACGCCTACCGTCTTTGGCAATGTTTGAATAGCGGTTTGATGGTGCCCGGGTTTGCTGGTCAGCGTTCGAAAGCCGTTGGCGTGCAACGCGAGCATCGAGAGTTGCATGATCGCTTTGTATGCGGCGTCAACCCGATTTTCTGCAGAGAGCGCCGCAAGCTTCGCGTCTGCAATGTTTCTCGATGCAGCCGCCAGCAAACGCGCGACGGTCGCGCGATCCGGCGCAATCTCTGCAAGGCTAACGCCGAGCAAGTTTTGCAAGGTCATCGGCGTTGCCCATCAGAAATATTTTCGGTTTGGCAATGACGTCGCGCACGAAAGCATCTTTCGATTTGAGGTTAGCCCGCCACTCGGCGGGCGAAAACACCTTGGGATTGATGTCACGGACAAGGCTTGTTTGTGCTTCATAAACAGCCCGCACAATTTCTTTGAAAGCGGCGTCACCAATCACGAGTAAATCGATATCGCTTCCCGCGTTCGTTGCACCGGTCGCTTGCGAGCCGAAGATAAACGCGACTTCGATCTTTTCCGCCAGCGGCAGCAAGGCCTCAGCCACCACGTCGGCCAAGCCGGCCGTTTTTCGGAGCACGTTGGCGATGTCGGCATGGATGGGGCATGTCACGTCTGCCCGATATGCGACCTGATTACCCCGTGTCTCGCGCGTGAGCAACCCGACTTCCGCCAGCCGCGTCAATTCTCGTCCCAATGTTGCCGCGGCGAGGCCCGTCCGTCTCGCGATCTCGCGCACATGCAGCGCTAACTCCGGGTGCAACAACAATAGGCCGAGGATGCGCCGACGGTAAGTCGGAAAAAGCAGGTCAGAAAGTGAATGTTGCATAATTGGCCACGCTTGTAGCTTATTAGGCAACGTTGTCAATGCGGTTTATCCAACTGGACTTCTAGCA
>JAJAYN010000016.1 GCA_026786225.1 Burkholderiales bacterium
GATGATTTTGGTCAGCATGTCGGTGACTTCGGTGAGTGGCGCAAAACACCAAACACTAGCATGGGTGGGCCTTCCATGGCTTTTTCGGTCTGTGAACCGCCCCAGTACTGGTGTTTGCCAAAATTTATCTCGACTAGCGCGCATTCTTCTTCATCCAATCGCTCGCCCGTTTATGCGCCTCGGCGATCTGCTCCGGCGTCATCAAACTCTCCACCAAACGCCGCGAATCGGTCGCCTGTTTGCTGCCGTTGACCTCGGCGATATTGAGCCATTTGAGCGCCTCGACGTGATCCTGCGCCACGCCGCGTCCGCTTTCCCTCATCGCACCGAGGTTGTATTGCGCAATGGCATCGCCCTGCAGCGCGGCCTGCAAATTCCAGTGCGCTGCACGTTTGGTGTCCTGCACAACACCCTGCCCGGTCTCGTACATATAGGCCACGCTCGCCTGCGCGCGCGCGTGCCCTTGCGCAGCGGCTTTTTCGTACCAGGCTGCAGCCTGCTTGTAATCCTGCGTCTCGCCGCTGCCCTTGTCGTAGCACTCGGCCAGTTCATATTGCGCCACCACATAACCCTGCGTGGCGGCTGTCCGGAAATACCTCGCGGCGCGTTTTACGTCCTGCGCCACGCCGCGTCCGCGCGCAAACATGGTCCCAAGATGGGTGCTGGCCTCGGTGAGTTGCAACGGGGTCATGGCACGCTCCAGCGCCGGACGCTTGCGGGTCGCGCGCCCTTCACCGTTGACGGTCGCCAGGCTGGACCAGACGTGTGCAAGCACGATGTCATTGGTCACGCCCATGCCCTTCGCATAAAGATCGGAGAGATTGACTTGCGCAAGCCCGAAACGCTGCTCGGCTGCTTCGCGGTACAGCACCGCTGCGCGCGTCGAATTTTGTATGACGCCTTGGCCTTTCTCATAGCGCACCCCCAGGCTGTTTTGCGCCGGGGCGTAGCCTTTCGCTGCGGACTGCGTAAACCAGGACACCGCTTCGCGATGATTTTGTGGCGTGCCTTCGCTACGCGTGTACATGCCGCCGAGCTTGAACTGCGCAATGGGCTCTCCCTGCGCCGCGGCCTTGCGGTAGAGCGCAATCGCCTGTGAGTAATCCTTGCGCGCATAGGCTATGTCTGCCTCTTCAAGATCACCCGCCAACGCCAACAAGCAAGCCGAAGCACAAATGGCAACAATTACCACGCGCAGGGCCATCAACGCGGGAAACGGGGATAGTCGTATCTGGTGCATCCTCACTCGATTCTTGAACGTTTTTCTGTGTTTCTACGCGCTGCCTGCCGCAATGCGCGTACGCATTTTTTCATCCGGCATCCTGCCTGCTCCTGCGCCCATGTTGTCACGAAGATGCTCGATACGCGCTGTTGCGGGGATGGCACACGTCGCTGCCGGATGCGAGATCACAAACTTGAGCAGCAACTGTGCCCAGCTGGTGCAATCAATCTCTGCCGCCCACGCCGGAAGTGGTGTGCTTCGCAAGCGCCGGATCAGTTCCCCACCGGCAAACGGCCGATTGACGATGACGGCGATGCCGCGTTCGCGCGCCAGCGGCAGCAGGCGTTGCTCGGCCTCGCGCTCACCGACCGAGTAATTGATCTGTAAAAAATCCACCTGGTGCGCAGCGATCACCTTCGCCACTGCGTCATATGCGCTGGGCGTGTAATGGGTAACGCCGACATAGCGGACCAGTCTCGCAGCTTTCCACTCGGCCAGCGTACGCAGGTGCGTCTCCACGTCGAGCAGGTTATGCACCTGCAATAGCTCTATCGGCCTGGCCTTGAGCTTTTTCATCGACGCTTCCATCTGCGCAATGCCTTCCGCTTTACCGGCAGTCCACACCTTGGTGGCGACGAACAGCTTTGCGCGTAGTCCAAGCTTTGCGATCAAATCGCCGGCCACCTCTTCGGACCTACCATACATGGGCGAAGAATCGATCAGTGTGCCGCCCAGCGCCGAGAATTCGCGCAATACGCCTTCCAGCGGGCTACGGACCGCCGCTTCTGCACCAACATCGAACGTCTGCCAGGTGCCAAGCCCTAAAACTGGCAGCAATTCGCCTGTTGACGGAATTTTCCGCATCGCCATTTTCTGGCCGCTGGTGCTCTTTTCATCCACTGCGTGGCCGGGCAAATGGGCCGCTCCTGCCGCCATCGCTAAAACTTGCAATGCGTTTCGTCTGTTCATACTAATCTCCGGGGTCGGTCAATTGTACAATTGCGGCATAGACATAGATTGCCCGGCAACACAATTTGAATGTTCAGTTCTTCGTCGGTAAAAATGCAGCGATTGCCCTTTTCGCGGGTGACAGCCAAGCATCGCATCGCATCGCTACGTGAAACGCGCACGTCTCACCAGAAAGGTATCCCATGGCATCGACTCAGGAAACGCTCGCGGACGCATTCTGCGGCGACAAACGCTCGCCCGGCACAGCGATTTCAACGATATGGTGTCGTCGCTGATCGTCAACCGTGGCCGCTGGGAACTTTGCAGCGACGCGAGATTCCGCGGCAACTGCAAGGTCTACGGCCCCGGCCGCTATCCCAACGTACGCGGCAATAACGACGAATACGCATCGATACGGCGCGTCAACTAGCCTTTATCACCGTTGCGCATGCCCCTTCTTGCCAGTGAAGGGTCGTCATTGCAATGATCCCGCATCACCGCGAATGGCCGGTCTGTAGCTGGACCCGCCTGTTCAGTCATTTATCGTCACGTTCAAACAAGCCACAGGCAATTTCACCGGTACCACGACCAATGCTGGTGACTTTCGCGGTTTTCAAAAACATCTGATAGACCTACAGAAACAAATTCAAGGAGCAGGTAGTGCCCCAATTTTTCAGAATCTTTGTTGCGTCGTTTTTAATCGTGTTTTCTGGCGCCCTGCTGGCCAAGACCTACCGCATCGGGGTACTTGTCCCGTTGTCGGGGTCCAAGGCGGACAGGGGTATTCCGCTAAAGAACGCGGTCGAACTTTTCGTCGAACAGTTCAACGCCTCGGCTGCCGCGGGCGGCAACAAGCTGGAGGTCGTCGTCAAGGATGATTTCGATGATCCCGAAAAAGCGAAGGTAGCCGCTGCAGAGTTGGTCAAGGATGAATCGTTACTTGCCGTCATCGGCCACTACTACCCCGCAACGGCGATGGCGACTGCGAAAATATTTGGCGACGCGCAAATCCCTTTCATCTCGCCAAACGTCAGCAGCCCGGCTTTTTTCGGCGCGAACAAGTGGATGTTTACGGTCAATCTGTCCGATGAGATACAGGGGGGCTTTATGGCCGTCTATATCAAGGAAGTGTTGAAAAAAGACAATGTGCTTCTGTTGCATGCCACCGACCCGTTTGGCGTTTCACTGCGCGACGCATTTATCCGCAAAGCCAGCCGAATCGGACTGAACGTACTAAAGGTGCTGCCGGTCGATAGTCTGATCGTCCCAGCAGACTGGGTATTGAAAAACCTGCCTGATACCGAAGCCAACAAGGCGTTTGGCATCGTCGTTCCCATGACCCACAGCGAGGCAGGCCTGACTATTTTGCCGAAGCTGCGCGACCACGGTATCAAGGTGCCACTCATGGCACCGAGCACCTGGTCCAACCCAAAGTTTCTTACCGATCTCGACGAAAAATACACCAGGGATGTGTATCTCGCGTCTTCATTTCTCTGGGAAATGGCCAATCAGAAAGCGTCACGCTTTGCCCAAGCCTACACAAAGAAATTCGGTGCACGCCCCCCGGTAGCGGCCGCAATGGCCTTTGATGCGGCCCTGCTACTGTCGCATGCGATTGAGGCCAATGAAGCTGCTGCAACAACTGCGGCGTCAAAAGCCTCAGCCGCACCCACACGGGCCAGTATTCGCGAGTTTCTCGTCAAGCTCGACCTGCACCGCGCCATCGAAGGCGTGACCGGCAATCTGTTTTTCAACAATGCCAAAGACAAGACGGCTGAATATGTCGCCAGGTTCACGGTGGCGCTCAACGATGAAAAGGCACCCCCAAAGGATGTCGCAAAAACCGGCGCCGCTGTCAGTGTCGCGAAAGGTGCGCCTGTCGCCGCGCCCGAACCCGCCGCCCCCCTTGCCACTGCGACCGACCCCGACGGCAACCGGGCGATCCGGCGAGACACCCTCGTCTCAGTGATGAAGGATGGCCGGTTCAAAACCGCGTCGGTCCAACTCATGCGGCCACGCGAGGAATATGTCTTGAGGGAATTGCCTGAACGCGTCAAGAAGGGCCAGGTCGTGCTGGCCGATTCCATGCCCTATCACATCGTCGACGTGGTCTTCGTTGGCGTCGATATCATCCGGATCAACGACGTCAACATCAAGGACATGCAATGGGATGTCGATGTTTTCATGTGGTTCAAGTGGTCGGGAAGCAGACTGGATCCCAAGGACATCGAAAAGATTGGCGCAGTCAATGCGGTCCGGGAGACATCGGCGATTCTCAAGGAAGATTTTTCAGAGGCGATCAAATACCGCGCCTACCGAAAGCGCCTGACACTCGGCGCGCCTTACGATCTGTCGAAATTTCCATTTGATGCGCAGACCTTGCCACTGTCGATTGCGCACGCCAACAAGAATTCGACGCACGTCATGCTGGTCCCGGACAGCCGGCACATGGAAGCGACACCGGTGCAGGACATCAAGCCGCAGGAATGGCGGTATGTGGGGCGCAATATCTACTCGGATCTCTATCGCTACGAGTCCACGTTTGGCGATCCTGACTACCGGCTTGGGACGAATTACAAAAGCCCGATCTATTTCTCTACCGTAAATATGGAGATCGGCCTCAAGCGCATCCTGCAGCCCTATCTGTTCACGTTCTTCCTGCCCCTGATCATCATTCTTGGCATCATCCTGCTCGTGCTGTGGGTGCCCCTGGATCAGTTTGCCCCGCGTATCAACGCCTCCATCTCGGGGTTGGTCGGTATTCTCGTGTATCACATGTCGCAGAAAAATTCGTTTCCAAAAGTCGGCTACACGATGGTCGCGGACTACTACTTCCTGACGGCATATGCGCTGGTCGTGGCGATGATCATCGGCATCATCTTTACGCAGACATTGATATCAAAGGGCCAGAAAGACGACGCAAAGAAATGGAACTTCCGTTTCAGCATCGGCTCGGCCATCGCTGCCGTCGGCGTCTATTCGTTTATGACGCTATCGGCGATTTAGGTGGTGTAACGAGCGGAAATTGTCAGGGGGTGAGCGCAGATCTCTCCCCCTGATGCATTCCAGGACCGTGGAACATGAACCATTACGCCCAGTTCAATATCACCTTACCGGATTGTCCGGAAAGCATCGCCGCGAAGCCCTTCTCGAAATCTTCGACCGCAAACTGATGCGTGAGGATCGGCGAGAGGTCGAGACCGCTTTGCAGCATCGCGACCATCTTGTACCAGGTCTCGAACAACTCACGGCCATAGACGCCCTTGATTTCGAGTCCCTTGAAAATCACTTCGTTCCAGTCGATGGCGGTATTTGATGGCGGGATGCCGAGCAGCGCGACCTTGCCACCGTGGTTCATGCTCGCCAGCAGGCTCTGGAACGCCGATGGCACGCCTGACATTTCCATGCCGACATCGAATCCCTCGACCATGCCGAGTTCAGCCATGACGTCCTTGAGCGATGTATTGGCGACATTGACGGCGCGCGTCGCACCCATCTTTGTTGCGAGGCCCAGACGGTAGTCGTTTACATCGGTGATCACGATATGGCGCGCGCCCACGTGCCGCGCGATGGCCACTGCCATGATGCCGATCGGCCCGGCACCGGTGATGAGCACGTCCTCGCCAACCAGATTAAACGACAGCGCGGTATGCGTGGCGTTACCGTAGGGATCAAAGATTGCGGCGAGGTCATCGCTGATGCTGACGTATTCCTCGGCTTGTCGGCGGGCGGCGTGCTGAAGCAAGATATGGTCAAACGCATGGCAGCGAACCCGCTCATCATGGCGCTCGCCAATCCCACGCCGGAGATCCTGCCGGAGCAAATCCGCGAAGTCCGCGACGACGCCGTGATTGCAACCGGCCGCTCGGATTATCCC
>JAJAYN010000017.1 GCA_026786225.1 Burkholderiales bacterium
CCTTGTATCTGATGCACGCACTCGACCAGACCGCCCGGCAGTATTTTGTCGGCATGTTCAAGCTGACCGTTATAGATGCCGTATTTCTGGTTTTCGGTCTTTGGATTCTGGGTGTGCCATCTCCATTGACGCTGGGGCTAATCGCTGCCGTGCTGGGCTGGATACCTTACATCGGTCCGATCATCGGCTGCGCACTGGCCGTGATGGTCACCGCGACCGATTTTCCAGGCCAGATAACACTAGTCTATGCGGTCGTTGGGCTGTTCGCATTGCTCAGAGTATTGGACGACTTCATATTCGTGCCGTTTGTAATTGGCAAAACCATGAGCATTCTCCCTCTGCTGACACTGTTGATGTTTTTTATCGGAGAAGCGATTGCAGGCGTCGCCGGACTGATGCTGGTGATACCGATTCTCGGCATCGTCATGGTGATGGGGGAGACGTTGGAGATCATCTTCCGCGATACGCGCCTCAAGGCACGCCATGCCTATGCGCGGCAATTGCACCAACGCGCAGCAAATGCGGATCTGCAATTACGCGAGCGTTGACGTGTATCGCCGATGACCGACGCGGAGCCTGATTGTCAGCGATTGGACGCCATTCGCATCGCAAAGACTTTGGCAGTCTTATAGTAATTCCAAATGCGCAAGGCCCCGCTGGCCATGGCAATCATGCCGCGACGCTTAATCGCGACCAGCGCCACAACGCCCGCTACACCGGCCAGCAGCACGGGGTGCGAACGCAAATAGCGGCCAGCGGCGAATCCCTGGTCAGCAACAGCCAGCGGCACCTTCCAACGCGCGCCCACCGCCGCGATCTGCTCGCGCTGGCCTGCAATTCGCACGAGCAATTGCGCGCGCTTTTGCATGATGTCGTGTAGCTGACTATTCACTGCCGCCCCGCAACGCCTGCCGGTCTTTATCCAACTCGGCAAGACTGGCCGCAAACAATTTTGATCCCGCCTGTGCCTTGGCACGAACGACCATCGCGACCGCCGCACCCGCCACCAGATAAACCAGGCTCAACAACCCGAGCGCCATCAGGCGGTGATCGTCCCAGAACAGCACAACGATGAATGCGTTGAGCAGCATCAAGCCGGTGCCGATGCAAAATAAAGCGATCAGCGCAAACAGGAGCATCTGCGTCAAACGCACACGCTCCTCCTGCAACTCGTTAGCCAGCAACTCCAGCCGCGTCGAGAGGATGGCGATCAAAGACCCGGTCAATCGCTTGACCGAACCCATCAAACCCGAACCGGCCACCGTCATTTCTAACGGCCGCGCGAAATCAACATGCCGACCACCAGACCAACACCGGCGGCGATACCCACGGCGCGCCACGGATGATCGTGAACGTACTCGTCAGTCGCCAATGCAGCGGCCTTGGTCTTTTCGATCATCATCGCTTCAGCGTCTTCCAGCCGCTCCTTGGCCGCTTCGAGATGTCCCTGGATACGCTCGCGCGCGGCGGAAACCCTTTCACCGGCCTGGCTGGCTGTGGCGCGCAGCAATTCTTCCGCGTCCGCGACGACTATCCGCAGATCCTGCATCAGCTTTTCCTTGCTCACACCCGCTTCACCGCTTGTCAAATTCACACTCATGCTGCTCTCCTTTTAAACAAAATAAAACCACTCGGATATTTTTAACTGCACCGCCAACAATTGGTTGATTCACTATTGACTACGTCATCTTAAAATACATTCACATCCTTGTGAACGTTTCCGTGAGTCGTCAGGCCCGTGGCGATTACTTGGGCAACGATTTGATATCGTCGGCCAGGCGTATGTAGACCTTTTTCAGTGCAACTTCGGACGCAATGACATAGCCGTGCTGGGTGTTCTCGCTTACCACTTCTTCAACCATATAGCTGCGCTCCAGCAGCAGCGCGAACGGCTGCTTGCGTTGCAACGCAAAATGCAACGCCACAACCGCCCGGACTTTGCCGCCCTCAACGCCGCCATCGCTATCTGTGAGCTTTTCCAGCCGCAGCACCTTTGCGTTCAGCACAAAGCCAATCCCGCTTCCCGTTGAAACATCGGTCACGCGAGGCGCAAATGCCATCGCCTGCAGGCTGACGCGCATGTGTTCCTGCAATAGCGCGGCGGGTGGTTCGCTCCAGTGTTGATAATGGTACTGCTGCAATTCGCGCGGACGGTTTGCCGAAGCGTATAGCATGGCGCGCTCGGCATAGGGACCTTCAGCACGCAACGGTGCAACGTAGAGCCCTTCGTTCAAAACAGGCAGCGCGGCAACGGCACCGGTGACGGCCTCCAGGCGGAAAAATCGATCTTTCGGCACGGGCTGCGAAGATTGGCATCCGACGATGACAAGTGCTACACCACCAATCAGGCATTTAATCGCGGGACTCATTTTTTAGCCTCCACGGCATCAGCGGGAGGCGGGCTACTGAAAATCGCCGACGGACTTTCGCGTAACTGGCGCGTCAACTCGTTCATATTGCGACTGGCCCGCTCAAGGTTGGACAAAATAGTTTGCGTCTGCCGCATGGCAGCATTAATCTCTGCCTCGGTTTGTTTGAAGTCATTCAGCGTCTGATTAACTTTCTCGGTTGCCTGGTCGCCATTTTTCAGGATCGCACTCAAGTACTGGCGGTTTTCATTGTTGAGCAGTTGCCCGAGATTTCCAGTTGCCTGTTCGCCATTCTTGAGCATATTGGTCATGTGCTGGCGATTCTGGGCATTCAGCAGCTGGCCCAGATTCTCCGCCGCCGTATTGAGGCGCACAAGCGCGGCATTTGCCTGGTCTAGTGTCATGCCGCCTTTGCGTTCGAGCATGCCGCCAACAGTGTCAACCTGGCGATTCAGCGTCTGCAAAGCCGGGCGCACGTCATCCCGGGCGATGCTGCGCAGATCGCCCGCCAAGCCGCCCAGCGCCGCGATCAGCGGGGGATTGTCGAGCGCACGAACCGTCTGTCCCGGCTTCAAAAATTCCTTGCTCGTTCCCTGCTGTACATCAATCAGTTGCCCGGAGAGCAGACCGGAGGAGCCGATGGATGCAACGCTATCGACGGGGATCTTCCAGTCCTGCTTGAGCAACAATTGCACCCGGTAGTTAACGCGGCCCTCCTTGCTGACGGGCTCAACGCTTTGTACGTGCCCCACCTGATAGCCGTCGTAGGTCACCGGCGAGCCATCCGAGATACCAGCGACATTGGCAAAGATCGCATAGTACGAATCGTGCTTTTCGGTGTGCCCGCTCAGACGCGCCAATGCGTAGACGAGCAAACCCATCGTGATCAGTACAAAGCTCCCGAC
>JAJAYN010000018.1 GCA_026786225.1 Burkholderiales bacterium
CCCGGCAGGCAATCAGCTCAACGGCGCGGGCATCTCGGCAACCGTCATCAATTACGTGCGTGCGACCCAACCGGCGATGTCAGGCATCTCCGCCAATGCGCTGGCCGTGCAGGCGCTTTCCAACGTAGATCTCGCTGATATCGCCGCCTATATCGCCTCGGTAATCACGCCCAACAATGTGGCCACACCCGTCAATACAACGGCGCTGATAGACCTCAACAATCACATTACGCTAACCAACCAGGCGTGGTCCGCGTTCACCAGCATCGAAATCGTATCCGGTCCGACACACGGCACGCTGGGTTCATTTAACGGCACCCAAATTCAATACACGCCGAATGCGAATTATCTTGGTGCAGACAGCTTCACCTACCGGGGCCTACGCACGACGCCTTCATCGTACGCAGGCGATCCGCAAACGGTCACCATTTCGGTGAATCCGCCGACGCCGGTCATCAATAGTCCAACCAATGCCAGTGGCATGTTGGGCCAGGCGTTTGGCTATCAGATCACGGCAAGTAATTCGCCGACCAGCTTCATCGCCAATGGTCTCCCCGGCGGACTCAGTGTGAATACAGCGGGCCTGATTTCGGGTGTTCCGAGCGAGACGGGCCAATTCAGCGTCGCCCTTTCGGCCATCAATGCGGGTGGCATCGGCGGTGCGACGTTGACACTGCAGATCGATCAGGTTGCACAGTTGATTACCTTCGGCGCGCAATCGAGCCCGCGCACGTTCGGTGTGGGTGGCACGTTTGCCATCCTGCCACTGGCCACGGGCGGTGCATCACTCAATGCCATCGTCTATGGCTCCAATACGCCCGGCGTTTGTACCGTGAGTGCAACGACTGTCACGATGGTTGCTGCGGGCATATGCACGATTTCCGCTGACCAGGCCGGCAACGCCACCTACGCCGCCGCGAATCAGGCGACGCAGAATGTCACCATCGACCCTGGACCACAGACGGTCACGGTCACCATCAATGGCGGCGGGACCGTCACAGGCACCGGCTTTGCCTGTCCGGGTGATTGCAGCGAAGCCGTCGTACAAAACACGGTGATCGCACTTACAGCCGCTGCCAATGTCGGCTTTACGTTCTCCGGCTGGAGCGGTACGTGCGGCGGGTCCCCATCCGGGTTTACATACAACACCAATCCCATTGTCGCCGGATGTTCGGTGATCGCCACTTTTGTCCAGGCAGCCAACTCGACGACGACGCTGGGCTCGTCGCTGAATCCATCGAAGTCCGGGCAATCGGTGACACTCACCGCAACCGTGAGCGGTGGCGTCGGCACACCGACCGGCACGGTGGTTTTTCTTGACGGTGCGAATATGATCACTGCATGTGGCGTCGTCAACTTGTCCGGGGGGGTCGTGCAGTGCACCACGACCAGCCTCTCTTCGGGTCTGCGCAGCATCACGGCCCGGTACTCAGGCAATTCGGTATACAACGCGAGTACATCGGGTGCGTTGGCGCAGACCGTAAAGGGAAGTTCACTCGAGCCGATCATCTACTTGATGCTGGATTAAGACCGCAGAATATTGCGGCGATATGAGTCGCAAACTCTATATCTGGCGCGGCGTACAGGCACTTTTAGGCTGGAAAGCCGCGCCCCTCCTTGTGTCAGCCAACCGTTGCTTTTCCCATGCGCGGAAGAGCGGTGTGTTCTGCGCCCTATTCGACTATTTGGATAATGGTCGTAGATGAAGTCGCTGGGCACCGTCCGCGGTTCATGGCTACTTTCCACCATGCATGAACTCGATGGTTTGACTTAACAGCCAGCGACATTGCGCTTGTCGGTGAATGGGCATGGAAATGAGAGGAAAATAGCGGGAAAATACGTTCCCGATTAACCGCTTGCCCTCTTGAACATCACAAAATACAGCCATGAACGACACGACCCAAACCCCTCCGTTACCCGACCGTCTCGCGGCGGACCCGCGCAGCCCGCATCATGTTGCCGCGATATTCGAACATGACGTCGGCATTCGATTCAATGGCCGGGAGCGTTCGGATGTCGAGGAATACTGCATCAGTGAAGGCTGGGTCAAGGTGCCAGTAGGCAAGAAAGTGGATCGCAAAGGTAATTCGCTGTTAATCAAATTGAAGGGCACCGTCGAAGCGTTTTACCGATAAGGCTGAACGGGGCGCATCATTGCCGCCCGCGATTATGGATTCCGCTTTGCCGGTGTCTCGCGTCCGCGTTGCAGAATGATTAACTGATTCACCTTGCCTTCTGCATCCTTCACAAACCGTATCTGCGCGTCAACTTCCGTGGCGAAAAACTTGTCCTCGGCCTCAGCAAGAATTTCCACCAGCCCCTGCCCGGTCACACGCGTGAAGAATTTTTCACCATCGCGGGAAACGGTCATCGTGATGCCGGGCGCGATGGTATAGACGCCGACGTATTGGTCGAATACGCCGGCAGCGAGCGGAATCCCCTTCTTCGCTGCCGGTGGTGTTTTGGAAGTGCGCGGGCTTCTGTCGGTGCCGCTGCTCTGGTTGACGACGAGATGCGTGGTCTCGCCGCTGGTATCGGTCTCAAACGTGAACGTCGTGAACGAGTTCGGCTGGAAAAATTCCGTCGCGGAAGCAGCCGAGATCGGGCCTTTGCCGCCACCGGTGCGCTGGATGAAAAGCTGGTTGCCTTCACGGGTGACGGTGCGGTTCGTTCTCTCGTCGAGCTTGTAGATGCCGATGTGTTTGTCCAGTGCCGCGTCGTCGAGCGTGACAGCTTTCAAGTCCTTGTACGGCTTGCCCATGGCGATGGCTGCAATTTTCTCCGTGAGATACGCAGGGCTGGCACCGCCACCACCTGCGCGGTTGAACAACATCGCTGCATACACTTTCGATTCTGGCGCACGCACGCCATAGCTGACAAAGCCATTGATGCCGCCGCTATGGTCGTTAGCATCCTGTCCTTGCAACTTGCGTACACCCCAGCCGTAGCCATACACAGTCTTGCTGCCGTCGGTCAGTGTGTAGGGTGTGAATGCGCGTTTCCATGTTGTGTCCTTAAGCAATTTTCCAGCGCTGATCGCGGCATCCCACCTGGCAAGATCATCGACCGAAGAAAGCAACGAGCCGGCCGCGAACGGCTGACTCATGTGCAGTGTTGGTGCGACCTTGCTTCGGTCTGCATAGCCTTCCACACGTTTCTTGCCGCTGCGCTCAAAACCTTCATAAGCAGAATCATTCATGCCCAGCGGCTCGAAAATATTCTTCGCCACGAAGTCGGCATAGCGCATGCCCGAAACGCGCTCGATGATCGCTCCCAACAGGAAATAGCCGGAGTTGCTGTATTCCCATTTCGATCCGGGTTTGAACTGGAGCGGCAGGTCCTTGAAGCGGGCAATTATCTCGTTCACGGTCACTGCCTTGGACATGTTGGCGCCGTATTCCGGCAAACCTGTATACGAGGGTATGCCGGACGTGTGTGTGAGCAGATGTTCGATGGTCACTGCATCGCCGGTCTTGGGATAGTCTGAAAGGTATTTGGTGATGGGATCGCTGACACTCAGCGTGCCCTGATCCACCAGCATCAGGGTTGCCACTGCGGTGAATTGCTTGGTGAGGGAGCCGATGCGCAGCACGTCGTCAGGCTTCAACGGCGTCTTCTTTTCCACATCCGCCAGCCCGAATGCGCCCCGATAAATCGGCTTGCCGTCGCGCGTGACGATCACCGTCGCGCCGGGTTCACCCGGTTTGAAATGTGGTGCCAGTGTTGCCTCGATGCTTTTTGCAATGATGGCGTCGGCATTGGTTGCGTCCTGCGCATGGATCGCGGCGGAAAAGACCAACGCGGTTGCGAACACGGAAAGCGTCACGCTGCGCCACGCGCGCGTCGTCGAGGGATGGTTCATGTTTTGATTATCCGGAGTTAAAAGTGAGTGCAGAGTATCGCGTGCCCAAGTTCAGCGCGCAATGGAACAAGCGATGGAGTGACGATTCGTGGGGACCAATTGCAGAGGCTGGTAATGGGTGGCGAACCGCGTTTCAAGCGAAAATTACTGGAAACATTGACCGTTATTCAGCGGCTCACCGGTTTAGATGCGACCGCAGCAGAGCACGCAGGCGGTAGCGCTCACACGCCAGCCTGGAGCGCGAAGGGGCGCATGCGTCACGGTTTCTGGTAGGCCGAGTTCGTTGGCGCATTGCAGGGGTTCCGGAGGACTGTGCGCCGGCTTGACCGACGCGCACGCAACGGGCAAACACACTAGCGGTAACGTGGCGACGAGACGTAGCGAATGACTCGGGAAATTTTGGTGAGTGTTCATCACCTCTAAGTTTCGACATTCGAATTTGCGCGACGAAAACACTTCAACGATGCGCTCGTTGGCCAAATTGGCCTCTCAAGCATCGGAGTACAGATGCTCTGTTATCAAGTGCGCCATGCTGCGTTCGTCCACCGGGCAGGCGTCCGTCCACTTCTACTGGTGGCTCGATAGCAAGTCCTCGCAGAAGGGATCCAACAGTGCATGTAACGCCTGCCGCGCTTGCCCCAGTTGCGCATGTACGCCAAGGCGGTCGAGCCACTCCATCTCAGCATCTTCGGCCTCTCCGCCGGCCACAACCGATAGGGGCGGCCGTATGTGAGCTGTTCGCGGAATACCTAGGCTGGATGAAGCACCACTTGGTGCTATCGGTCCTGACTCAGTCAAAGATGTTGCTGAGCCACGACTTCTTGCGGCTGTCCCGTGGACTTCGACCGTGCTCACAGTCAGATTCAGAAAACTGGGGCTGTGATCGGGCAGCCCCGTCGTTGGCTTGGGCTGGCGCCATCGCGGCAGAGCGCTCGATCAACTTGTCGAGTTCACCGCGGTCCAGCCACACGCCCCGGCATTGCGGGCAATAGTCGATCTCGACGCCCTGGCGATCGCACATGACGAGGACAGTCTCGGTACAGTTCGGGCATTTCATGGTGTGCTCCTAGTGATGTTTCATTCATCCGAGCTGTCGAAGCCGAACCGGCTCAGCAGGCTCGTGAACAGGTAAAAGATCGAGACGTAGAGCCCCACGGTTGCCAGCTGGTAGTTGGTTTCACCGCCAGTGACGATGCGGCTGGTTTCGTCTTGAACTTGTAGCCGACAAAGAGTAGTCCGAAATAGCAACCCAGCGTCAGAATGACGCCCTGCGGTAGCAGCTGACGCGCCACACTGGCGGCGGCGATGGCTGCGCTGAAAAGCAACATCATTGACAGCAGTGCATACGTGTTGCGCAACACGCGGCTCGCACCGACATCGCTCCGCAGGCTCGCAGGATCGGTGTCGATCTGGGAGTTCTCTACGGATTCAGGGCGCGTGGTAGTGCGGATAGGCGACATGGAGTTCATGGGGTGGGATCCTTTGTGCTTTCTGCTTCAGCGTTCGTGACTGATAAAGCGCTGACGCATGCGGCGGGAGTCACTGTCACGGCACCACAGACGCATCAGAAACCGCGCTGCGCGCGCCAACGCTTTGTCCAGTGCCGTGCGCCAAACGATCGCCACGGACGCGACGACCACCGACCCGACGCCATCCGTCCTGAGCTCCACCTGGCAGCGCTTGTCGATGCCACCATGGGGACCGTTCACGTCGGACATCTGCACCTCTGCAAGTGGCACCAGCCAGCCCAAGCGCCGCAGGACAAAGCGCACACGCCGCTCCGTCAGGTCACGCAGTTCGGTGGCTTGGGGATGACGGGACTTGAAGAGCACTTGCATCACGGATCTCCATCGATCTAGGAACAGACGCAATGTGCACCGTTGGACCTTTCTGAAAAAGCAGCTTTTGAAGACCACCAACATCGGAAAAAACTGAACAAATGACGAGGCTTCGATCGTAGACTTCGGTGTTTCGCGGCTGCGGCTCGTACTCGCTGCAATCCGCAGACTTCCTCACGCTGCAACTTCCGGAGAATCTATCCCATGCCTAGCACCCGAACTGCGAACGCCATTCGTCTGGAGTTCGCACCCGGCTCCCTGGTTCAAACCAACTTATCTGGCGCGGCTTTCACCGGCGACTGGCTCTGGGTGGCCGGCGACGAAGCGTGTGGCTTGGATCGCCTGCGCCGGCTCACCCCCGTGGGGCGCGAGGTCTTGCGTTTTGGCGAAGTGCGCGACTTCCCGCTGACCGCCCTGCTGGACCTGCCCGGCACGGCCGAGGACGAGGCCGCCCTGGAAGGCATGGCCGTGGCCGATGGCTGGCTGTGGGTGGTCGGCTCGCACGGCTTGAAGCGCA
>JAJAYN010000019.1 GCA_026786225.1 Burkholderiales bacterium
AATGCTCTTGTAAATGCCGCCCATTACGTCACCGGTCGTGAGTGCAGCGAAACTGCGGTCAAAAAATACTTCCAGCGGCATACCCAACGCGGCCAGACAATACAAGGCACCGCCCAGCATCGCCACCAGATTAGCCAGCACCGTCAGACAGGGCATGGTGAACATCAGTGCAATCAGCAACGGGGCGACCAGATACCGCACTGGATTAACGCCAATGACACGAAGCGCGTCAATTTCCTGCGATACCGTCATCGTCCCGATGCGCGCCGCGACCGCCGAACCGGATCGCCCGGCAACAAAAATACCCGTTATCAGCGGCGCAAATTCGCGGCTTACTGAATAGGCGATCCCCACCACGACCTGAGAATCCGCGCCAAATTGCCGGAGGGTATGTATGCCCTGCATGGCCAGCATCGTGCCAGTCGCAAAGCAGGCGATACAGACAATGGGAACGGCACGAACGCCCACTTCAACGGCCTCCTTGAATATCGCAGAAACGCGTACCGGTTGATTGCGCCAATGTCCCAGCAGCAGCCAATACAGGCTTTCAAACAACAACGCGCTGGCATACCCGACCTCGTTGCCAAACTTGGCAGTCTGCCGGCCTAGCCACTCCACCGCAGCCAGCGGTGTGCGCATGAGACTAAGCCGCAAGATCGTCACACTCGGCAACACTACCCACGATGCGGAATACCTTATCCAGTCGGGCCAGTTTGATGACGCCCAGCACACTGCCGGTAGGTGCGGCGAGCACAAAGCTTTGCCCGAGTTTTTTTGCGTTCTGCAGCGCCTCCACCAGTGTCGCCACGCCAGAACTGTCCATGTATGTCACCGCCGAGAGATCGACCGCAACCGGGGATCCTGTTTTGACCAGGTCCAGCAGCACTTTCCTCGCAATGGGTGACGAATGCATATCGACCTCACCGGTTAGTGAAAGGATTTGGAGCTTTCCGTGGGCGGTAATGGTATGGGTCACGATATTTCCAGGAGATTTTTTTTGTCCATACGGATGCTCATGTAGAGCAGGTTTCCGTAACCTTCAGGTGGCGCGCAAAACTCCATTTCATCCATCAGTTGCTCAATAAAATGGACCCCTAACCCGCCGGGACGTAAATCGTCCAATGACCGCGATTTGATGTTGGCCTTGTCTATCGGTGGCGCGTGATCGAGCAACTCAAAAATCATCGCATCCCTGCCGTTGTGATGTCCGACCCGCAACTCGTATTCCCCCTGCGCACTGCCCTGATAACCGTGCTGGATCACATTCATGCACGCCTCATTGAGTGCCACCACAATCGCTTCGATCAATTCGGCCGCCGCACCGGCAGAACCGGTCATTTCGCGAATACGCTCGCGCATTTCTTTCAAGGTGACCGGGTCCGAAGCAAACTTCAATACCCCGACAGGATAACTCTCAGCCGATTCAATGACCAGCAGCGTGATGTCGTCGTTCAACGGCTGGCTGCTCGAGGAAAGGCGCTCGACGATATTGCGAAGGCGTTGCGCCAGCGGATACCTGGCGAATTCGTTCAGCATCAACTTCAAGCCGGCTTCCCCCAACTCCTGCTCACCCCCGGCTTCGGTCACACCGTCGCTGTAGAGATAAAAACTGCCGCCATCGAGACAAATCCTTTCGTCCGGAAATTCAATGCCCGACAAAATGCCTAGCGGCGGCATCTCTGCTTCGAATGTGAGGAATTGGCCATCCGCCTTGCGCAGAATGGGCGGCAGATGGCCGGCGTTGGCAAACACGACATCCTCCGTGGTTGGGTCGTAGATACCCGCGATCATGGTGACGAACATGCCGTGCGAACTTGTCTCCACCACTTCATCGTTAATGGCCGCGAGTAATCTGCCCGGCTCCTGCGTGGTCTTGCACAGGCACTGAAACAGGCTGATCGTTTTGGACATGAGCATCGATGCACGTATGCCCTTGCCGGACACGTCACCCAGACTGAATGCGATCCGTCCGTCAGCCAGCACCACATGCGAATAGAAATCTCCCGAAATCTCCTGTGCAGGCAGATTGATGCCAAAGATTGGAAAGCGCGGCTCGGGATTGCGGGGTAACAGGCTGCGTTGAATCTCGCCGGCCAAGCGTATTTCCTGACGCAATGACTCTTGTGCCACGCGTTCTGCCGTCATTCGTGCGTGGTGGATGGCAAATGCCGACAGCGATGCCAGCGCGGAAAGCAGGCGCCCGTCCTTGATCGTGAACAGCGGGTGTACACCAGCCTTGTTGATGATTTCTATCGCACCGAAGGGTTTACCCTTCATCGCCAGCGGCGCGCACAGAATCGAATGCGTCACAAAACTGGTCTCCTCGTCCACCTTGGCGTCGAAATCCTTGTCGCCACGCACGTCCAGCACCATTTCCAGCGAATTGTTGATGACGGCGCGGCTCAATATCCCCTTGCCAAACGGCACCGCTAACCCGGTAACGTCCATCGGCCCGGCACAAAAGCGGCAGACCAGATGGGTCTCTTCGGGATTGAGCAAAAATACCGATGCGGCCTCGGCATCCAGATGCTCCATCACCCGCAGGGTGGCGTTGCGCAAGGTCTCATCGAGTTCGATCGATTCGGTGAATTGCGCGCCCAAGGAGGCAACAAATTCGATCTCCTGCATGAGATGGCTATCCGGGTCGATCATGCATTCTTTCGCGGGACCTGCAAAGGGCAACGCACGACATGTGCGTCTGAAGAGATTGTCGCTGATGGGAAGCGTGAATGGCAAGACGCGGTCACGGGATGCCCACGCACGCATCAAACTGGCAGCAGCCCAACTTGTCGGGGAAGATTGCTAGAATGAACAATAACCAGAAGAGGAGAAACCATGAGAAACGATGGCAAATTTGTGGGTTGCACCGCGAGATCTTTACCGGTGATGCTGGCCTTGTTGTTCACGGCGGGAAACGTCGTGGCGCAGGAATGCAAAAATCGCGGGGAGCTCGATGCCATGTACTGCGATGACAATAAGGACATGGTTGCCGATACGCCGAAGGACGCGAAGAAACTCAAGAATCCATCCACCATCGTTTTCACGTACACGCCGGTGGAAGACCCTGCCGTTTACGAGAAAGTATTCGCGCCGTTCACCGAATACCTCGGCAAATGCTTGACCAAGAAAGTGGTTTTCTATCAGGTACAGTCGAACGCAGCAGAGATTGAAGCGATGCGTTCGGGCCGCTTGCACGTCGGTGGATTCTCGACGGGGCCGACCGCCTTCGCAGTGAACCTCGCGGGTGCCATACCGTTTGCCGTCAAGGGAGATGCCAAGGAATTTCAGGGCTACAACCTGATCGTGGTCGTAAAGAAGTCCTCGCCGTTCATGAAGCTCTCAGACCTGAAAGGGAAAAAAGTCGCGCACACGGCACCCTCTTCGAATTCCGGTCATATGGCACCGATGTCACTGTTCCCCGCGGAGGGACTGGCGCCCGAAAAGGATTACAAAATTCTCTTTTCCGGCAAGCACGATCAGAGCGTCATGGGCGTGAACTCCGGTGACTACGATGCGGCTGCCGTGGCATCTGACGTGTACCACCGCATGGCTTCACGCGGGCAAATCAAGGAAGATGATTTCCGCATCATCTACACGAGTCAGAAATTCCCCACGTCCAGTTTTGCGTACGCCCACGACTTGGAACCTGAACTGGCCAGAAAACTGGTGAAGTGCTTTTATGACTATCGCTACACGCCGGAAATGCAAAAAGCATTTGATGGTGCAGATCGGTTCTTCCCGGTGACGTTCCAGAAGGAGTGGGAAGTTGTGCGTAAAGTCGCCGAGGGCTCAGGAGAAGCTTTCAATCGCGCCAACTACGATAAGCAGTCCGCCAAGGAATCGGACGCGGCGAAGAAGAAGGCGGAAGACGCCGCCAAAGGCAAGAAATAGCACCACGCATTGTTTGGGTCACCTCTCCGGCAGGTGGAGAGGTCGTTTTTCATATTCCCTCCCCCGATTTCCGGGAAGGGTTGTAGTGAGGGGCTCTTGAAAGCACGACATCGCGTGAATCAACTCAAATTCGCAGCCATCCTGATCATGTTTTGCACGTCCGCGTGGCCCCAGGACACCTGCAAACACCGCGGCGACCTGGATAGTCTTTTTTGCGACGACGATGGCAACATGACCGCCGACGCTCCCAGGGACCCGAAGAAGCTAAAAAACCCGGCGGCACTCATGCTGAGCTACTCCCCGCAGGAAGATTCCGTCGTCTACGAAAAACTGTGGACGCCTTACGTGGATCACCTGAAATCGTGCGTGGGAAAACCGGTGCGCTTTCTGCCGGTCTATTCCAGCGCCGCAACAGTGGAAGCGATGCGCTCTGGCCGTATCCAGTTGAGCCTGCTGTCGGCGGGTGACACGCCGTTCGCCGTAAATATTGGCGGCGCAATCCCGATTGCCACCCACGGCACGGACAAAGACGGCATCGCAGCCTATCACCTCATCGTGGTGGTCAAGAAAAGCAGTCCATTCAAGACGCTCGCTGATTTGAAGGGCAAACGGGTTGCGCATGTATCGCCCTCGTCCAATTCCGGCAATCTCGCGCCACGCGCCCTGTTCCCGAAAGAGGGGCTGGTTCCCGACAAGGATTACAAAGTGCTCTATTCGGGTAAACACGACAATTCGGTTTCGGGTGTCATCAATGGCGACTACGATGCGGGCGCAGTTGCGGACGACGTATTGATCCGCATGCTGCAACGCGGCGCACTCAAGCCGGACGAGTTACGCGTCATCTTCAAAAGCCAGCCATTTCCTGCCGGCAGCCTCGCCGTAGCACATGATCTGGAGCCGGTGCTGAAGAAGAAAATTATCGATTGCACGTTTGCATTCCGTTTCCCCGCAGATCTGTCGGCCGCCTTTCGTGGACCGGACCGGTTTGTACCACTCAATTACAAAGTCGATTACGCCTCTGTACGCAATGTTGCCGAAGCGAGCGGAGAATCATTGAACCGGTCCGGTTTTGAAGCCCGCAAGGCGCGCGAACTGGAACTGGAAAAGAAGAGGGACGCCGCAAAAAAATGACAACTGACCGCTCCATCCAGATTCGCGGCCTCGTAAAGGAATATAAGCGCGGTGTACCAGTGCTCAAAGGCATTGACCTCACCATTGCCGGCGAAGGCATCACCGCCATCATCGGCCCTTCGGGGACGGGTAAATCCACACTGATTCGCTGCATCAATCGCCTCATTGAGCCTACGGCGGGCGAAATTCTGTTCCAGGGCATGGACCTGGCAAAACTCAAGGGTGCCGAACTACGCATGGCGCGGCGGCGAATCGGCATGGTGTTTCAGGAATACAACCTGGTCGAGCGTTTGACGGTGATGGAAAACGTATTGACCGGGCGCCTCGGCTACATGTCCGCGTTCAAGGCGTGGTTGCGCAAATTCACTCCGGAAGACATTGAAGAGGCGTTCAACCTGCTCGACGCAGTTGGCCTCGCCAGTTTCGCCAACCAGCGTGCGGATGCGCTCTCGGGCGGGCAGCGGCAGCGTGTCGGTATCGCCCGAGCGGTCATGCAGCATCCGGAAATTCTGCTCGCCGACGAGCCAACTTCTTCGCTCGACCCGAAGACATCGGTGGAAATCATGGAACTGATGGCAAATCTTGCCGGCAAGCGCAATATTCCCGTGATCGTTAACATTCATAACGTTGAATTGGCCAAGCGATTCTGCCAGCGCATGATTGGCATGACCGGTGGGAAAGTGGTGTTTGATGGGACGCCTTCGCAGTTGTCGGATGAGAATTTGAAGCAGATTTATGGTGGGGAGAATTGGATTGAGT
>JAJAYN010000020.1 GCA_026786225.1 Burkholderiales bacterium
AAACGCAAATTATTGCGAAGTGCGGGCTACTTAGGGTGCGTATCGTCGGGCAATTCATGTTTTTACTTAAGAAGCAATTTGACACCTTTGAATTTTATAACCATTTTCCACCGTCATGCAGTAATTACCGCCGCAGGGCACTACATAATCTATCGACGATCAGGTAACCTGTCCGTCTATGGAGCAACCATTAACGCATGATTCGGCAGGCGGCGCTGCGTCGCGCATTCGCAAGATCGAACTCCCGTGGCTGATTTTGGTGGCGCTGCTGCTCTCCACGCTGTTGGCTGCATTCCAGAGTTCACGTCAACTGCGCGCCGATACCGAGACCCGCTTTACCGAAATCGCGCAGGTTGAAAAGCGCAGCCTGGTCCGGCGGTTGAGCGATGTAGAAAACCTGCTCTATAGCGCCAGGGCCTTCGAAAAAGTACAGCCAAATCCGAGTCAATCAGCATGGAATACCTACGTTTCCGCAGATTTGCGGGAAGGAGCACCATACCCCGGTGTGATCGCGATTCAACTTGTCACCGACGCGACGTTGTCGCGTAGCGTTGCGCCAGTTTCCGGCTCTCCCGCGTCATCATTGCCGACCGAGAACATGCCATTGTGGGGCAAGTCGGCGGGCGTACTGGAGGTGCTCAATCTTGCGGCTTTGAAGAAAACACTGCTGCTGTCTGGTCCACTCCAGGCCCCAGTCGGTGTGCCTTCATGCATGAACTGTGTCGCGATGGTGTTACCGCTTTCCGTGGTCGTCGCACCGCAGCAACGTTCGACGGCAACATCGCAATCGAAGGCGGCAGTGCTCGCGGTTCTCGACCTGGCCGCCGCCGTATCTGAGATGGCCGCCGATTCCGCTTATCCGGTTGTGCATGAGCTTTTCGATGGCGATACCCGCCTGTATCCAGTTGGCGATGCCGCGACGGCAACGGTCGATAAAGCTGAGATGCGTGCGGAAATCCCCGTCGAGTTTGGGCAGCGGACCCTGCGGCTAAAGATTTCGTCTACTCCGCAACTTGAAAAAGCGTTACGCAGCGACATGCCGCGCGCAATTCTCGTCATCGGCATCTTCGGCACCATACTGCTCGGTGCACTGGTGTTGCTGCTAACGCGTCTGCGCGCGCAGGCAGAATCGCTTGCCGCGAGCATGACGCGAAAATTGCAGGATCAAACCCGTTTTACGGAAGACCTGATCGAATTCAACCCAAATCCAATTTTCAGGAAGGATGCTGCCGGCAAGTTTGTTGCGGTCAATGAGGCGTGGGAGCAACTAAGCGGACGCAACCGCGCGGACATCCTCGGCAAGACCAGCCATGAACTGGATCCCACAACAGAGAATATTCCCGACGAGTTGCACGACGCGCAGTTCCTCGCGTCCGAAACCGGATATCAGGCGAGTGAAGCCTTCATGATGCGTACGGATGGCAGGCAATTCGAGACCATCATCGCGAAGAAAATACTCAGGCGCGCCGATGGGTCGGTGGATGGCATGATCGGCACCATCACCGATGTCACGCTGATCAAGCAACTCGAGCGTGAACTCGCGCGGCAACGTGAACAACTCGATCTCGTGATCCGCTCGTCGCAGCAGGGCATCTGGGACATCGACCTTTCCGAAGGCGGCGCATCCTACTTTTCGGCGCGTTTCCGCGAAATCCTCGGCTATACCGATGTAGACTTCCCCGCGAATTTCGAGTGGCGCAATCATATACATCCGGACGATGCTGCCGAAGTCCGGCGTCGCGTCATTGCCCATTTTAAAGGTGATACGTCCCTGTTCGATATCGAGCCACGCATCAAGCGGCGCGACGGCAACTATATGTGGGTGAGGGTGCGGGCAATCGCCCAGCGCGACGCGAATTACCGCGCAATTCGTTTTGTTGGATCCATCGCTGACGTGACGGATCGCAAAATGGCTGAGGTTGAATTAACAGAGGCCAATATTCGCGTCACCGAAGCAGCGCGCGCCAAGGAGTCGTTTCTTGCAACGATGAGCCATGAAATCCGTACCCCGCTAAACGGCGTGCTCGGCATGGCCAGCTTGTTGAGTGACACGACGTTGAACGACGAGCAGCGCGACTACATTCGCCTCATCCGCGCTTCCGGCGATACACTACTTCGCCTGATTGACGATGTACTCGATTTTTCAAAAATTGAATCCGGTCGCATGACGCTGGAGTCGGTCGCGGTAGAAACCGTACTTGTGGTCGAAGAAGCCCTCGAACTGGTTGCCGACAAGGCACGCGAAAAAGGCCTGGCGCTGCTGTTTGATATGCATGAAGATGTGCCCTTCTACATTTTGGGTGATGCCACGCGACTGCGGCAGATTTTGCTTAATCTGCTTTCCAATGCGATCAAATTCACGGCCAAAGGCGAGATCAAGCTCGAACTCAACACCCACAAGCGCGCGGACGGTCAACTCGAACTTGAAGGCCGGGTGACCGATACCGGCATCGGCATACCCGCCGAACGCGCCAGCAAGCTATTCCAGCCATTTACGCAGGTGGATGCCTCCACCACGCGCAAGTATGGCGGTACCGGCCTCGGGTTGGCGATTGTGCGGCGGCTTTCTCAACTTATGGGCGGCGACGTTCGCGTAGAAAGTACTGACGGCCAAGGATCGACGTTCATCTTTACGGTGGCGACCAGCGCTGCGCTCGGACCACAAAAACCCTACATGCAACGGGGCGTGGCCGATTTTATTGGCAAGCGTCTCCTCGTTGTCGAGCACAATGCGAACCGGCGACAAATTCAATATCGCCGTTGCACCTGGTGGGGATTTGATACGGTCACTGCGACACCTGAGGACGCGGTACGGGTGCTCAATGCGGGCCCCGACTTTGATGTATTACTCACGGAAATGACGATGTCGTCGCCCGAATTATTGGCCCTGCAAGGTGCAATTGAAAAAGACGATCGGGATCGGTTGCAATCCGGAAAATCGCTAATTTCTGTCATTTTGCAGTCCGGCGTTTCTCGTTCAGAGCTGTCGCAGCGACAGCAAACGGTCATACCACGTCACGATGCCTTTATCATGCGCCCGGCAGGCCGTGGCAGGCTTTTCGACGTGTTGACGCGCGTCGTGTTGCACCAGCCTAATCTGGACGTTGCCACACGTCCGTATGCGCCCCCGACCGCGTTTGACAGCCCGCATCAGACACCGGTGCAGGGGTCTTCCACCTCAACCTCAAGGACTTCCGCCGCACAGCCGGAAATCAGTCGTCGAAGTTTGAGTTTCATCAAGATCGCGGGGCGTACGCCCAAGATACTCGTCGCCGAGGACAATGAGGTCAACCAGCAGGTCGTGCTTGGCATGCTCAGGAATCTCGGTTGCGAATCGGATTTAGCCATCGATGGCAGCAGTGCAGTCGAAAAGGCAAGGGTCGGCGATTACGACATCATCTTCATGGACATTCACATGCCGGAACTTGACGGTGTCACCGCGATGCAAAACATCCGCGCTGCCGGCGGAATCTGTCCGCCTATCGTCGCGATGACCGCGCACGCGCTGCCGGGTGATCGTGAATACTACCTTTCGCTTGGCATGAATGACTACATTTCAAAACCGATCCGAACGGGTGATATCAAGGGCCTTTTTGAAAGATTGTTTCCACCTGATATTGCCGATCAACCCACCAGCCCCGAGCAAACAATGAAGCGTCCGTCTTCCGCAATTAGCGCCTTTGCCGCTTCCCGCACGGAAGTGCTACCCATCCTCGATACTGAACAACTCGAAGATCTGCGTTACCTCCCGGCACCTGCAGGCGCAGGTGCTGGCGAAGAAGATGCCGTTGGCGGGCTCATCAAGCTGTTTCAAACGACGGCGAGTGAAAGAATGGACGAGATGGAACGGCTATTGACAGGCGGCCATTGGGCACGTCTGGCTGAAATCGCGCACAGCCTTTGCGGATCCTCCGCCAGCATGGGCTATCCGCGTGTAGCCGCCGATTGCAAGGACCTCGAACTCGCTGCACGGCGAAAGCATACAGACCAGCAGGCTGAATCGCCTAGCCAGGAAACGCTGGACGATTATTTTGCCCTGATCAAATTCCACTATTGGGAAGCCGATACTGCATTGCAACATTGGCTGGCGAAGTCAGAGCTCATCAAGAGCTGACCGTGCATTGCTGTCTTTGTGCCACGTCGTGTGCGGACCACACCAGTAACAAGCCGCTTTCCAGTTGCTGTTGATGAATGCAGAGCCGTCTCCAGGCCACCCGGTTTGGTCGCCCGTATTCGCCGCCAGCTCACGTTTGGCAATGGGTCGGGCAGTACAACCTGAGGCCGGGCGCGGATGAAGCTCGCGGGCCGACATTTAAATAGTGGTCCGTTTCTCAAGATGAAATCGCTCCGCGAAAAAATTCTGCACGACGGCTTCTGCTTTGTCCCCGCCGCAGAAGCGCGGTCGTTGTTAGGCGAGACCGGCGATTGGCCTGCGTTCGAGGCCAGCTGGAACAATATGCCGCTCGATACCTATATGGCAGATGGCGGCCGTTACCGTCGGCGGCGCCATGCGACCTTGAGCGTCGCGCCGTTTGCCACGCACGCAAAACTTGAGGCACACCAGCCGCATTATCAAAGTCTCGATTACAACAATCTCAATGGCGGCATCGCGCGCCATTTTGAGCCGATCAATACGCAAGTAATCGACGGTGTCAGCATGTCGGCGCTACTTTCGCTTTGTATCCAGGTCTTCGGCAGCCTTGCGCCTGGTCGCGCATGGCACGTGGAAGTGCACCAGTTCCGTATCGAAGCCGGCGCCCTGCACCAAGGCATGCCAACACCCGAAGGCGTGCATCGCGATGGTGTGGATTACGTGATGGTGTTGATGGTGAAGCGGCACAATATTGCCGAGGGTACAACCACCATCCACGATAGGGGAGGCCGTCAATTGGCGAGCTTTACCTTGACCCAGTCCCTGGACATGACGCTCGTGGACGACGAGCGCTGCCTGCATGGGGTGACACCGGTGGTACCCATCGATCCTGCCAGTCCGGCGTATCGTGACGTACTGGTCGCTACATTTCGTGCGACGCAAACGCCTGGAAATTATCCAGGCAACCACAAGGAATCGCCATGAAATACCTGCATACGATGGTCCGCGTAAATGATCTGGAAGCGTCGCTTGATTTTTATTGCAACAAGCTGGGTCTCACGCTTACGCGAAAGAACGAGTACCCGAATGGGCGATTCACGCTGGCTTTTGTGTCCGCGCCCGGGGACGAAGCTTCAGCCATCGAACTCACCTACAATTGGGACAAGGAGGAGTTGGGCAGTGCGCGCAATTTTGGACACATCGCGTATGCGGTCAACGATATCTATGCGCTCTGCCAAAAGCTGATGGATGCTGGCGTGACCATCAATCGCCCGCCACGCGACGGACGCATGGCGTTTGTACGCTCACCGGACAATATTTCGATCGAACTGCTGCAATCGGGTACGCCATTGGCACCGCAGGAGCCGTGGGGTTCGATGCCGAATACCGGCGTGTGGTAAAAAACCGGCCAGTTACTCCGCAAGCATTTGTGTCAGTAACTGCCTGTTCGCGTCAAGGGTAGCCAATCGCTCGACATCCTTCGGCGTAAACGATGCGGCCAGCTTTTGTCCAGCAAGGTTATCCGCGTTGACCACTTCAATGGCGAAGGCAAGATTTTCCTTGCCCCAGATGTCGGCGGCATTCCATTTGCCGGGCGCTGAATTCGGCAGGCGCAACGCCTTGCTTTCACCTGGCAACAGCGGCGCTGCGCTCAACTTGTAATTGATATCGTCGCTGAACAGCACTTTGCCACTCGCTGTCTCTGTGACGGTGCCACGCAAATACAAATAGGTCAGTCCGATATCGGAGCTGTTGCTCACGGTGAAATTCATGGCGCTCATTTTTTGTGCCCCAACGCTGTTGAAGCGTAGCGTGGACTCAAGGATCTTGATCGGCGCAAGAATGCCCTTGGTGGCGGCGTACTCTTCGCGAAGTTTGGCAAGCTTTGCGATTTCGGCCTCGACGCTGCCCAATTGCCTGGTGGCCTCGTCTTTCTTGCGCTTTTGTCCGGCCTTGATGATATCGCGCCCGGTCATGCCATCAACAACAGGCATGAGTTGATCGGCGAGTTGCTCGGGCTTTTGGGTGTCCGATATTTTTTTCATGGCACCGAGAATGCCGCCTTCAAAACCAATGCTGACATTTGAGATAGCCAGCACCAGTAACGCATTGTCCAGCCGCGCAATATCCTCGGCTTTGGCCGATTTCTTTATCGCGGCCAGGCTGGTTTTGAAGGATTTTTCGCTTGCCCCGTCTATCTTCCGGTCTAGCCCGGAAGTGCAACCGACCAGCGCGAGCGCAAATATCGTTGCGAGAACTAACCTCATTGGGTGCACTCCCTTCCTGGGGCTGGAGACATCGACGGATCGCTACGTCGTGCGTGGATTTGTGACCGCAAGTATCAACGCGTTCGTCGCCGTTGCCAAACACAAGCACTGGCGCGGACTACAGGCCAAAAGTGGCTGAAACTGCGCGCGGATGCTGGTGTTTCTGATTTTTACGTTGATTCGGATTGGCGCAACACATGAGACTTTTCCCGACGCCAATTTTCCTCGCGCTCAACATCACGGCGCTGACGCCGACGACTTCATGGTCGCAAACGAAAGCGGCTGCCCCTGTGGGAAATCCGAATCTAATTCGCGTTGCGCGCGATTTACAAGATGCGCTACGCGTAAAAATCGAAGCGTTTTTCCTGGCCTACGGTGCAGATAAATCCAATCAGGCGCAAGTCGCCACACTTAAGGAAATACGCCGCCTCTCGGGCTTCAGAACATCCGACAACACGCAACTGAAAGCGGTTTCCATTCTCGAAATGCATAACGAAATCGGCAAGGTCGAAGGCAACACAGCCTTGTCGGCGGACCAGAAGAAACAACGGCTCGCGGATATTTCAACAGAGGTGCAAAAATTGAACACCTTGATCGCGACGCCACAACAGGCAACATTGCTGCGCCATTAACGGCGTCTATCAGGCGACAGCCATGCTTCCGCCGCCAGTTAGTGCGCTCCAGGGCTGGGTTGGAATAACCAGACCATGGCGGCGCAACAACGCCTCGAGTTCGTGACTCTCCATTGCCGGGCGGCAAAAGAAGCCCTGGAACTCGTCGCAACCTTCTTCGCGTAGCGAATCAAACTGGTGCTTTTCCTCCACGCCCTCGGCGACGACTTTCATCGACAGGCCGTGTGCCATGGCGATCACAGCGCGGGTGATGGCGAGGTCATCGCGGTTGTGCGGCAGGTCTTTTACAAACGCACGATCCACCTTGAGAATATCCACCGGCTATTGCTTCAGATAGGCGAGCGATGAATAACCGGTACCGAAATCATCGATGGCAAGCCGCACGCCGAGTGCACGAAATGATTCCAGAATGACAATCGCTTCATCCAGATTCCGCATCACCGCCGTTTCAGTGATCTCCAGTTCGATCATGGCAGGGTCTGCACCACTCATGCGTAGCGACTCGGACACATGTTGTACCAGCGTTTGGTCAGCGAGTTGGTTGACGGAAAGGTTTACCGCAATCGGAAAGGTCGGCATTTTCGCGTCCCTCCATGCTTTCGACTGGCGGCACGCCTCCTCGATCACCCATTTCCCCAAGGGAATAATGAAATTGGTCGATTCGGCAACAGGAATGAAGCGGTCGGGTCCCAGCACGCCGAGCTTGGGATGGTGCCAGCGGATCAGGGCCTCAACACCGAGCATCTTGCCGGAACTGAAATCAATTTTCGGCTGATAGTAGAGACGGAATTCGTTGTTCTGTAACCCGGAGCGCATGCCCTTTTCGATTTCAAATCGTTCGACGGCATCCTCGCCCAAGTCCGCCGAGTATTCACTCATGCGCGCGCGACCCTGCGCCTTGGCGCGATACATCGCCATGTCGGCATTGGCGAGCAACGTCGGCACATCGGTCCCGTCAGTCGGGTAGGTGGCGATGCCGATACTCCCGGTCACTTTGACTTCATGTCCCTGCAACTGCGTCGGTTCGCCGATGGCAGCGAGAATTTTTAATGCCAGCGATTGCAAGCCGGCCCGGTCGGAAATACCTTCAACCATGATGACGAATTCGTCACCACCCAAACGTGCCACCAGATCGGAATCGCGCACACTGACGCGCAACCTGCGCGCCATTTCGCGCAGCAATTGATCGCCGGTCGGATGGCCGAGGGTATCGTTGATGGATTTGAAATTATCGAGATCAATAAAGTAGATCGCCAATCCTTCCTTGCTGCGCGCGGCCTTGTTGACGGCGTGCTGCATGGTGTCACTCAATGAAGCGCGATTGGGAAGGCCGGTCAGCGAATCGTGCGTTGCCATATCCTGGATAGTCGCGAGCGCGTTGGTCAATTCCTCGTTCGAGCGCAGAATGCGCGCACGCATCGCGCTGATGCGCGAGCCTATCCACGCGAACGCCGGCAGCAACAACGCCAGCCACGCCCATTGGTACCACTCGATAAGCACATCGACCTGTTGCGGCCGGAAGCTCATCAGCAGGTTGATGACCAGCGCGTAACCGGCCAGCATGAACAATGTCGTGGTGGCAAAATCGCGCGGCTTGAAACGAAACACACCGAACAGCATCACCACCAGGCACCACGCCAGCGCCAGGCTGCGATCGCGTTCAAAGTGATAGGCGATAAACATGATCACCGCAATCGCCGCCAGTGTCTGCGCAAGCATGAGGCTGGTGTCGGCGGCACGCTTGTTGAGCTCGAACTTGAATGCGACGTAAAAAGCCAGATTCACCACCACGATCAACGTAGCACTGGCGACAGCACCCTGAAACCCGATCAGCTTGACCGCATAGCCAAGCAGCAGCAGCAGCAATGCCAACCCATAGGTGGCCACGCCCAGCATCGCGCTGCGGGCGCGGACATCGGCGGGTATGCTAACCGCTGGTCTCGCCAGGGCATTCATGGGGTGGTCATTTCAATGTGTTCAGGTGGATTGCATGTTCTTGTGGGGTCGATCGAGCGAAAGAATAGCAGGGAATAGCGGCAGGTTGACCCTGTTAACAAAATTTCATAAATATCGGGCGCTTTCAAGACTGGCTGACGTTTTGCATGTATAAAAGCGACTGTTTACCGGGGATTCCGATGAAACGACGATTGCTTTTGTTTGTTTGGGCACTTTCCTGCGCGCAGGCGCTGGCACAGGATTTGACGGTTTATACGGACGCGCTGGCGAGCGGTTTTCAAGACTACAGCTATGTCGTCGTCGTCGACCTGGCGGCGACCACGCAGGTGCATGGCGGTACTAAATCAATCAGTTGGCAACCAAAAAATTACGGTGCGCTCAGCATTGCCCGCCCGGCGCCAACCCTGAGTACGGCCACCTATAGCGGCTTGCGTTTTTGGCTGTGGTGCAGCACTGATTGCGCGCGCCCATTGTTTCTCTCATTTGATAACGACGCAACACAACTCGTCAGCGTTTCGCTCGCCAGCCTGTATCCGGGGGGCGTGCTGCCGGCCCAGACCTGGACGCAGATTACCGTCTCACTGGACGCTGGCAGCCCATGGGCACTGGTGCCGAACGCAAACGCCACGTTTACCCGGTTTAATCTGCAGGATCAGGCCAACAACGCGCCAGCGACCAACACGCTGTACGTCGACGACATCCAGTTCATCGCACGCGCTGTTCCACCTCCCGGCGGCCCGCCTGTGTTACTGCCGCCGCTCACGCCTGCCGCTGCCGCCGTTCCCCTGTCGTTCACGGCGAACAATATGGTCAATGGCGTTTCAGGTAGCCAATTCGCGTGGATCGATAGCACCGGCAACACGCGTTCGGCGCACATGGCGACGGGCACGGGCGGTGCGAACAAGGGCGGATTTCTGAATCAGTTTGTGTATCGCCTGCCGAACAACAGCGCGCGCACCGTAAATCCGTCGTCACCAGGCACAGGTGGCTTTGGCTACATCGTCTCGCACCTCCAAGACGCCGCTCTCGCCAATAATAATAATGAAGACGATTCCCCGCTCGGCCCGCCACAGCCTGACAATCTTAACGGGGCAACACAGACGGTATTCGCCGGGCGACACCATGCGCTGCACACCTACACGCTTAATTACCCGCGCTGGGGACGCAACGCGATGATGATTTCAACCAAATACAGTATGCCGGTAACAGTGGGTTGGGTATTTGCGACGGGCCGCAATTATCCGCTGTGGACGGTAACTTTCGACATGAGCCAGATACCCCCGAATGCAGTCTCCGCAGATACCCGTGCCCCCTACGGAAACATGAATTTCGACGGTGCCGTGAACGAATTCGGTGACGGCGATGTGATTGGCGGTGTCGGATGGGGCGACGTTTACAAGTTCCGCAGTACCAGCGCAGCGCTGACATTCAATAGCAGCTGGACCTGGAACGTTGCCAATACCGTTCCGCACAATATGCTCTGGACGCAGACTGTCGACAGCGAGATGGGTATCGTCATGACGCAGCCAATCTCCCAGCAGGACGCAGGGGGCTATTTTGGTCAGAATAAGTGGAACCTGACGAGCGCCGCGGGTAACGCATGCGCCAACCCCGCTACCGTCATGTCGTGTGATTATTTGTGGCCATACCAATCTGTCAACTATTCCTTTTACGACCAGAACGGACAGTTCGTTCCCAACGATCAAACTAAATCAAAGCGATTGGCCTGGGGCGCAAACTTCGGCTACCTTGGCCAGACAAACTACCCGGACCGACCCACAGGTGCCAACCGTTCCGGCCATCCGCGCAAAAGCTACAGCACGTATATCGTGCTCGATACCCATACCCGCACGCCCACCGATATTCAGGTGTCGCAAATGGAGACGCGGCAACTCAGTAGCGCTGCAGCAAGCCTGGGTTCCGTCGCAACCACCGGTCCAGCCGGACTTGGGCGGCCGGATACGATCAACTATGTGCCCGGCGGATTCGATCCGATTTTTGACGCGTGGACATTCAACGCCAGCGGCAACAACGCGACGGTTTCATTCACCACACCGGCCCCTTACAAGCTGCACAACCCCCTCATTATCTTGCGCGGCTACACCTTGGCAACCGAGCCGTCGCAGATAAAAATTGGCGGCGTTGCACTCGTGGCCGACACCGACTTTTACGCGTCGGCCGTGCCAAGCCGCAATGAGTTGTGGTTGACGCTGCGCGGCCAGTATCAGGGCACAACCAACCTTGAAGTCGTCGGCGCAGGTGCAGTCGTCAACTACACCGTCACGCCATCGGCAGGTGCCAACGGTGCCATCGCGCCTGCTATTGCCCAGAGCGTTGCCTCAGGCGCGACAACATCCTTCACCGTCACACCAAATGCAGGCTATGTGGCCAGCGTCGGTGGCAGTTGCGGAGGGAACTTGAACGTGGCCAGCGGTGTGTACACCACCGCTGCTATCGTCGGCAATTGCAACGTCGCAGCCACGTTCGCGTTGGCGATAAATTCCACCACAGCCATTGCCTCATCGCGCAATCCGTCGAAGGCCGGACAATCGGTCACATTCACCGCAACCGTGACCGGCAACGCCGGAACACCGAGCGGCGTAGTGGTATTTCGCGACAACGGCAACGCGATTGCCGGTTGTGCGGCTGTGGCACTCGCAGCGGGTACAGCACAGTGCACCACAACTGCTCTGTCATCGGGCGCGCGCGCCATTACGGCGCAGTTCACCGGCAACGGCGTCTATGGCGCAAGTACCTCGAATACCTTAATCCAGACGGTGATGCCGGGTGGGATTGAACCGGTTATCTATTTGCTTGCAGATTGAGTGCACTAGCACGGGCCGCCACTACGACGTCAATTTAAAACACCAGCACCGACGCGCTTCAGCGAGCAGAAATGCGCCAGAGGCCGCACCAATGCTGGCGTTTTGTTCTCGGGTAGCCCGCTTGAAGAACTGCTCGAGACGCCGGCGAATGGTGGCTGTATCCGGATGAAATCATCGGACATAATTCCATTGTTTGACCTCCTGGACGTTGGTCCAAAAGTTCGCATTGTTGAAGGTCCAATCGATGGAGGATTCTAGTCTCGCTTCGGCTGAGTGTCAGAATATTGCTAAGGAACCTCTGATCAAGTGGTTGATTTGTGTGATTCGACAAGCTCACCACGAACGGACTCACCAAGTTGCCGTTCGTCCTGAGCCTGTCGAAGGACTTGATCAGAGGTTCCCTAATTGCTGGAACGCAAATACGAAAGGTTGAAAATGGAAATTATCAGGACATATTATCTTGGTGTCATTGCGCCAACCAGCTTCATTCTGCTTTCGCTCTTTTTCATGGGTGCCGCATTGAAGATAATTGTGGGCAGGCGCCCCGTGGTACTAAACCTCCGATATTTTTTTGTTGCTGCATGCTTAATCCTCATACCTAACTTATTTGCACCATTAATCTTTAAAGTATCGCAAGGAAATTTCGACCTAATTTTTTGCCTTGGGTCGCTTATGACAATTGGGGTGCTCGCGCTTCTCTGGATTCAGTGGAAGGGACGACTCGTAATTGGTATTTCCGGAGAGAATTTTAAGGAGTCTTTCAGCGCCGCTGGTGAAAAACTTGGACTTACATTTGAGGAGTGTCTTGGTGGTTTTAGGATCAAAGAGTCAGGGGAAGTCATTCGTGTTTCTCTTCATGGCTGGCTCGCCACAGCGCAAATTCAGAAAACGGGAAAGATGTCGATGAATACATTTCTTGGGTTGGTTCAAGGAATGGTGGCTCACCATACATCTTCGAATATGAAGGCAAGAGTTTTGACGCCGTGGATTTGTTTCTTGATTGGCGTTGGTTTGCTGTTGGCGAGCGCCAATTTAATTGGCAATATTTCCAAGCTTGGCAATCCAGTACGAACAGCGCCAACGCAAATTGGCACGATGCCTTCAGTATCGTTGCCTTTAGCAGCTAATTTATATTGATACTAGGTTAGCCCTTTCGGGCATCACCATCATGTTCGCCTTGGCGCGATGATCGTTCATCAACGCCAAGCCGCGGTAAACAAGTCTGGGGTTGGTGGAGCACTTGCGATAGAAAGCGTGATGCGGCCCACCTGCGCAGGTGGGATCTGCGCCCGCCCGTTGAATTCCCCTGACCCTGCGCGTAATCTGCTTCCCACCCAACACGCAAGGGATGCCGCATGAAAATCCGCAATCATCGACTCGAGGGCGACGCGGGCGACCGCGTCACGTTCCAGAAAAGTCCTAATCAATCGATGCCGATCACACCGATTTATTTGTTGATGCACTACACAGCAGGCACCACGCTCGACGGTGCGGTGCGCTGGTTCTTGAACCCGGCGGCGCAGGCTTCCTCGCATGTGGTGATCGGGCGCGATGGGGCCATCGTGCAGATGGTCGCGTTCAACAAAAAAGCCTGGCATGCAGGCGAGAGTGCGTGGGGCAACCTGCATGGAATGAACCAGTACGCGGTCGGCCATCAGCTGGTGAACGCGGGCAAGCTGCGCAAGCGCGGCGATGGCAAATGGGAGAACTGGGCCAAAAATGTCATTCCCGACAACGATGTAACCGTCGCCACCCACGCGCACGAAACCACGCCGACCGGCTGGCACGAATACACCGAAGCGCAAATCAACGCTGCGCTGCAATTGGCTTCATTGCTGCATGCCAGCTACCACTTCACCGACGTGCTCGGCCACGAGGACGTCAGCCCCGGCCGCAAGACCGATCCCGGTCCGTTGTTCCCGATGAACAGCTTTCGGTCGAGAGTGCTTGGACGCGCTTAATACCGCCAATCACACAAGGAGATACCCATGCCTATCTATACCGCTCCCCATGATCTTTACGCCGCGGGCCTGCCAGCCACGGTGATCTGCGTCGGCGATTCATGGTTCTGGCACCCGGCTGCGAATCTGATGCCGGGCATACAGAATCATTTTATGAATGAGCACATCCTGCTCATTGGCGACAGCGGCAAGGAGGCCGCCGACCTGGTCGATCCCGGTCAACGATTCTTTGACATGTTTCGAACCGCGCTCGACGACTATGCCGGCACATTGACGCACGTATTCATCAGCGCGGGCGGCAATGACTTTGCGGGCTTTGACGATTTTGCCTCGATTTTAAAGACCGATTGTTCCGCCGAGGCCACCGCCGCAGATTGCTACGACACCGTCGCGATGCAGGCGCTGTTCACGCAGATATTTACCGATATCGAAACGCTGGTGCGCGAAGTAAACCTGCGCGCGCCGAATACACAAGTGCGCTTGCATAACTATGACTACGCCATCCCCGATGGCCGCCACCTGCTAGGCGCAGGGCAATGGCTGAAAATGCCGATGGATGCACGCAACGTACCGCAACCCGGCTCGCTTGCGCGTGGCGGCTTTCGCCGCGAAGTGATTGCCACCCTGATCGACACCTTCGGCGCATGGCAGCAGAGCCTCGCCGGTAAATGTGCGAATACCACCTTTGTGCGTACTGCGGGTACCGTGGCCGACGACGGGTGGCTCGATGAGCTGCACCCGAAGGCAAGAGGATTCAAACGCATCGCACGTCTGCTGGCGGCGTAGTTGGTTGACGCAATGCCCGCACGCACTGACTGGCGACAAATAATCTTGTTGTAACGCGCAATCAACGCATCGCGAAATTGGTCGCAGCGAAAATATAGCTATTTTTAATAAACGCTAGCATTGGCGGACTTTGTGGCAGGAAAGTGCTCGGAACGGCACGCCAGTACTAGAGTTTGTACTGTGCAACGATTCTCCGGCTCAGTGGCTGTCGCTTGCACAGCGTGCTCGACTTTAACGCGATGACTTGATGCCTTTTGTCGCGTAAATGAGGCGAGTCTTTCACAGCGTAATGTTGCCCCGTCAAAAATAGGGCGCGTTCTTTTTTGAACTCAATGTCAACAGCAATTGATTCGGCAATTTTTTTAAATTGATTCACCGTTGTGAACGGCAGTGATTGCGTATCATCCATCACTCTCCAATCTGGACATTGACCAAATGTATCTCAATAATCTTCGTAGCATCTGTTTTGCGCTCACTGCGATAATCTTTCCCGCGTTCGCCCAATCAACCCCCGAATCCTGGACCCCCGAACTTCAAGTCCTCACAAAATCCCTCACCACGCCACGCCTCTCCCCCGACGGCAAACGCGTCGTCTATGCCGTCTCGCATGTCGTCATGACGCCGGACAAAAGTGAGTACGTGCTGCAGCTTTTCCTCGCATCGGTGGACGGCAAGGAAAATATGCAGATCACCTTTGGCGAGAAGTCTTCGTCGAATGCGAAGTGGTCGCCGGACGGCAAGCGCATTGCATTTTTGTCGGATCGCAAGGACAGCCGCAATAAGGTTTATGTGCTGTCGTTTAACGGTGGCGATGCGCAGCAGCTTACGAATATGAAAACGGCAGTGATCGACTTCGCCTGGTCACCGGATGGCCAATCGATTGCATTTGTGGCGCCGGATGCCAAGAGCGACGCGGAAGAAAAAGACGACAAAGGCAAGAACGACGCGCACTGGCTGGATGAGAACTGGAAACGCGGGCGTTTGTATGTTGTGAGCGCTGCTGTTGCAACGCCTTCTGCACCACGTGGACTGACCGATGGCAAATCGCATGTGTCCGGCGGGTTTGACTGGTCGCCCGATGGAAAGCTGATCGCGTTTTCGCATAGCACCTCACCATCGGCCAACGACTGGCACAGCGCTGACATTTCACTGGTCGAGGTGGCAAGCGGCAAGGTGACACCATTTGCGGCATCGCCTGCGTCGGAAACGCAGCCGCACTTTTCGCCCGATGGCAAATCGATTGCCATGCGCGTATCCGATGTGCCGGCACGTTGGGCGCAGGCCGCGACGATACAGCTGATGTCGCTGGCGGATCAGCGTGTGACCCGGCTACCTGCCACACACGATGCGCAACCGACCATTGCTCGCTGGTCGAACGACGGCAAGCGGCTGTACTTCATCGAGGGGCACGGCGTGCGCACCGACACCAGCTACGTCGATTTGGCGGGCAACAAGATCGTGTCTTTGCAGAATGCGCCCGCATATTTCTCCGATTTCTCCGTCAGCGCTGATGGCAATACGCTTGCGTTCGTGATGCAGTCGCCGGATCGTGCGCCGGAAGTCTATGTTTCGGCCGCTGCGTCATTTGCGCCGGTGCAGCTTAGCCGTGCCAATGCGGACGCGCCAAAACTTCCCATCGGCAAGACGGAAGTGGTTCGCTGGAAGAGCAAAGACGGTAGCGAAATCGAAGGGTTGCTGACGTATCCGGTGAATTACCGCGCGGGTGAGAAAGTGCCGCTGCTGTTGAACATTCATGGCGGCCCGGCCGGTGTGTTTTCACTTTCGTATATCGCCGGTCGCGGTAACTATCCGCTGGCCACGTTCGCTGCGCGCGGCTACGCTGTGCTGCGCCCCAATCCGCGCGGCTCGTCGGGCTATGGCGTGGCGTTTCGGAGCGGCAATATCAAGGACTGGGGCGGTGCCGATTATCAGGACCTGATGACCGGCGTCGATCACGTGATCAAGATGGGCGTTGCCGATGCGAACCGATTGGGCGTGTTGGGCTGGAGCTACGGCGGTTACATGACCACCTGGATTGTCACCCAGACCAACCGCTTCAAAGCTGCTGTCGCCGGCGCGCCGGTGACCAATCTGATGAGCTTCACCACCACGGCCGACATCCCCGGATTTATACCGGACTATTTCCAATCGCAGTTCTGGGATAACCCCCCCATCTACCAGAAGCACT
>JAJAYN010000021.1 GCA_026786225.1 Burkholderiales bacterium
CGTAATGTGTGGAACGCCCCGCACCGCGCCGGACCATCAGCCCTTTTCCCACCAGCTCGGTCAGGTCGCGGGTGGCGGTTGCACCGGCGGCGCCAGTGAGAGATTGCGCCTTGCGGGGCGACATGCCGCCTTCGAAGCGGCCCGGCCCAGCGTCGAGCATTTTGGCGAGCACTTTGCGCTGGCGCTCGTTCAGGCTCACCTCTTTGTGCCGCGACCAGAAGCGGGTGCGGTCCAGCGCTTCGTCGATGAGTTTCGATGAGTTGATGCAGGATTGCTGCAATGTTTCGAGCAACCATTGGACCCACGCTTCAGGTTTGGCCTCGGCGCGCTGCACGCGATTGAGGGCGTCGTAGTAATCGGCTTGCCGGCGTTTCAGTTCGTGCGATAAGCCATGCAATCGGAACGGATATCCCGCGTCCTGCGAGAGTGCCAGATCGACGATGGCGCGGCCGAGGCGACCATTGCCGTCTTCAAACGGATGGATCGATTCGAACCACAGGTGCGCCAGCGCCGCGCGCACCAACCCATCGGTGCCGTCCTTGCGGCTCTCGTTGAACCATCCAATGAATTGGTGCATCTGCGCAGGCACGTCGGCGGCGGGCGGGGCGCTGTAGTGCACCTTCTGGCGCTCTAGCGGGCCGCTGACGATCTGCATTGGATCGTCACCACTGCGGTACTGACCGGCAACGATCGGGTGCATGGTGAATGCCACGGGCGGAAACAGTTCGGTGTGCCATTCAAACAGGCGCTGTTCGGTGAGGGCATTCCAGTTGGTGGCGGCGTCCTGCATGACATCGAGCAAGCCCTCAACATTGCGCGGCACAGCAGCAGTGAAGGTGTCGGCGAGGCCTAAGCGCCGGGCGACGGAGGAGCGCACAGCGTCCGGGTTTAACGTTTCACCTTCGATGGCTGCGGTGGCCAGGGCGTCACGGGTCCAGATGTCGCGCTCGGTTTGGGGCATATCGGCTTTGCCGACGGCCTCGACCTTGCCCTGCAAGCGCCCGAACTCGCCCCGCGCGCAAGTGAGTGCGGCCTGAATTGCGTTGCCATCATGGGCAAGCGGTGGCCAGGCATCGGTCTGCCAGATCCAGCATGAGGTAGAATCGTTCATTAATCGACTCATATTTAGATTTGATTAACAACTCTAATCGAATCATGGTAATTTTTCAATGAAAACAAATCATGAAATGAGTCGATTAGGCGGGCTAATCGACTCATGGCCCGGGTATTGATGATGGGCAATGGCGGATATCGGAAGCGTGCGCAAATGCGCGCACGCGCAGCAGTGCATGAACCGGGTATTGATGATGGGCAATGGCGGATATCGGAAGAGCAGTTCAGGATGAGTGTTCCAGAACTCGCAGCCTTAAATGATGGTTGATTGCCGGGTATCTGGGGACGATTCGATACGTCACGCAACCGATGGTCAACCATCGCTGATGGCTGATACCCTCGTATGTGGGGATGATTCGATATCCTGCGCCGTGCTACTTCGTAGCATCCTGATGGCTGATACCCGCGTATATGGGGATGATTCGATTGAGGCGATGGCTGGCCATCGGTGCTGGTGGATGGCTGATACCCGCGTATCTGGGGACGATTCGATGTTTGAGCGATACCCAGGTATCGATTGCCGAATGGTTGATACCTGCGTATCTGGGGATGATTCGATGGTTGAGTGTTTGTTAACTAACGCCTCGGTAGCGTTGGCTATCCATCTATTGATGTGATCAAAAATTGGGATTTCTTGAACCTGTTCTGGTGTTTATGTATAGAAAACCGCGTTTTCTATACATAAACAGAGTGGGTTAGCTTCAACCCAAGCTGGGGATGTCGCTTATCGATAGCCAGCCCCAGCAGCCTGGATAGTGGTGGCGAGGAATAAGCGGCGGAAGGATATGGCGTCGGAATAAAGAATCGACGACATATCTGGTCCTCGTGTCGCTCGCGACGACATGAGATAAATTTATGTCGATCAAATTGATTTTTAGCGACATGTTTTCTTGACATGTCCTCGGCAACGACATAAAGTCAAAACGTGTCGCTAAAAGCGGGAAATTAGAACATGAACCACATGCCTTGGGTGCCTGGCGAACCCTACAACAGCCTGCCAGTCTTGCCGCCCACGCAGGAGATAGAAACAAAACGTGTTTTAAAACAATGCGTTGAATCACGTTCGCGTCTGGCAGAACTAAAGCAGGCCGCAGAACGCATACCCAATCCAGCGGTGTTGATCAACATATTACCCATGCTTGAGGCGCAAGCAAGCTCGGAGATCGAGAACATCATCACCACGACGTACAGCTTGTTTCAGTATCGCGATGACGATGAACATGCTGATCCGGCTACAAAAGAAGCGCTGCGATATCGACAGGCGCTGATGGAGGGATTCAAATCGCTGACTGATCGTCCTCTCACCACTCGCACGGCAGAGCAGGTCTGCACACGCATCAAAGGCGTGGAAATGCAAATCCGCCGCGTACCGGGCACGGCACTGGAGAACAGCCGCACCCGCGAAGTCATCTACACCCCGCCAGTGGGGGAAGACCTGTTGCGAACCAAGCTCGCCAACTGGGAAAAATTTCTTCACGAAGCCACAGAATACGACCCGCTGGTGCGACTTGCCGTTGCGCATTACCAGTTCGAGGCCATCCACCCTTTCACCGACGGCAACGGTCGCACCGGTCGGGTACTGAACAGTCTGTTCCTGATACAGGAAAATTTGCTGACCCTGCCTATCCTGTATCTCAGCCGCTACATCATTCAGCACAAGGACGATTACTACACTCTGTTGTTAGACGTGACGCGCGAACAGAATTGGGAGCCATGGGTGCTTTACATCCTGAAGGCGGTCGAAGAGACTGCCGCCTGGACCACAGAAAAAATCGTCGCCATGCGCAGCCTGGAAAAGCATACGGTCGACTATGTAAAGGCAAAGGTCCCCAAAATCTACTCGCAGGAATTGGTGAACCTCATTTTCGTGTCACCGGTCTGCCGCATCCAGTATCTGGAGGAAAGCGGTATTGTCAAACGTCAGGCGGCCTCACGCTATCTGAAAGCATTAGCTGCAATCGGCGTGCTCAGGGAGGAGTCGGTGGGTAAGGAAAAGCTGTTTGTTCATCCCAAACTCCTCCAGCTGCTCAAGCAGGATGGTAACGACTTCGAGCGCTATCCACACAACCCGGACGCCGCGTAAACGATGCATAGGAATCGCTGGTATATTAACTATTACTAAGTATTAGGAGGCCAGCCATGCCCACCAGCGTTGCGCTCAGCGCGCATTTCGAAGGTTTCATTCAGGAGCAGCTAAAATCCGGCCGCTATAACAATGCCAGCGAAGTGGTGCGCGCCGCGCTGCGGCTGATGGAAGACCAGCAGGCGTATTCGGCGATGAAACAGGCAGAGTTGCGCGCCGCCATTGCTGCCGGATTCGCCAGCGGCGCTGCACAGCCGGCCGATGCGGTGCTGGATCGGCTGAAAACGAAGTACCGCAAGCAAGTCGGCAGCAGCAAAGGCTGATGCGTGTTGCGCTCGCTCAATGTGGCCACGCGGGCGCTGCACTGTGCGATTGACCTGCCCGCACAATTCGTAAGAGGCGATAAGTAGCCGCAGATGAACGAAGCCGAAACCCGCGCCGAGCTGATCGATCCTGCGCTGAAAGCGGCGGGCTGGGGCGTGGCAGACGGCAGCCGCGTGCGGCGAGAAATGATTACGCCGGGGCGCATTCAGGGTGGTGGGCAGCGCAGCAAGGCGGAGATAGCCGATTACGTGCTGATCTACCGCAATCACAAACTGGCGGTGGTCGAAGCGAAGCGGCGTGATTTGCCGGTCAGCGAGGGTGTGGGGCAGGCCAAGGCGTACGCGAACAAATTGGCGGTGCGGTTCACCTACGCGACCAATGGCGTCGCGATTTACGGCATCGATATGCAGACGGCGGAAGAGGGCGATGTAGCACGC
>JAJAYN010000022.1 GCA_026786225.1 Burkholderiales bacterium
CTGTGTAGTCCGTCAGCCCGAAGACCCGTTGCCAGTATTTCAACGTCGCTAGTGGCGTGCGGAAACTGGACGTCCAATTGACAGTTGTCGAGCCGCCAACGGCTCGGCCCTGCAAAATGGTAATGCCTTTATCCTTGGTTTGACGGCCTGCCGATTCCTGATAAAGCTGGGGATAAGCATCACGTTCAAGCATCCGAAAATCGCTGGAACTTTTGAATGGCCCTTCTTCGATCATCAATACGTTCAGTCCTGCCTGCGTCAGCATCTCTGCGGCTGTACCGCCGCCTGCGCCTGAGCCGACAATGACCACATCGCACTCAATATTGATGTCGCCAGTCATGCGCGACCCGTCGATGACTTTCCAGCCTCGCGTACGATCCGCGAGCGCAAGTTTGATCGGATCTTTGATGACGGATTCGCTCACAGCAATCCCAGCTCCTTGCCGAAAGGTGGCCCGCTATAACCAATCTTTCCCCACGACAGCGGATTACCATACCAGCAAGCCATGATTACGCGAGCCAATGCCTGGTAGCCTTGCTGCAGCAACGCAAATCGGCTTTGCCGCCAGTCGCTGAGAAAATAGCTTACGTCTTGCGCAGTCACCTCGTTCCAGGGCTTTGCTACGCCGGCGACATAGCGTCGCGACAAACCAAACGTCAGCAGGCTTAGCAACTCTTCAATCTCTTTTTGTACCGCTGGCGACAGGCCGGCTACGGTCCGATCAAATGCCTCAACGACTTCATTGATTGCGATCCGTTGCGATGCAGAATCCTCAGGCAATGCGTCTTTGAGCACGGCAGCCGCCAGGGCGGCGATACAGGCGGCGTCTTTGTTGGAAATCTTTTTCAAATCCAGCGAGCCGCGAGTATCGGGCTGCGTATCGCTTACCGCAAAGACCTCGCGGTCCAGCGTACGTGCGGTAATGAGCACACATGCGCTCACTACCCCGACCTTGAGGAATGTTCGGCGACTGACGCGCATGCTACTTGAGCAAAAACTTGATCAGCGACTCGAAGCGTTTGCCGTAGGGCGGCTTGAATAGATAAAGACCATTCAACGCTGGCTGATGGTAGATCGGCTTCAATTTGGAGAAGGTATCAAAACCAAACTTGCCGTGATATGAACCCATGCCGGAGGGACCAACACCGCCAAACGGGAGATGATCCTGTGAGACGTGCAACAGCGCGTCATTGATGGTCACGCCACCGGCAACGGTTTCGTTAAGCACGCGCTGGATGTGGTCGTCAAAATTGCCGAAGTAGTAGAGCGCCAGCGGGCGCGGGCGTGCATTGACATAGGCAATCGCCTGATCGAGATTGTCGTACGGCACCAGCGGCAGAATCGGGCCGAAAATTTCCTCTTGCATCACGCGCATGTCGTCGTTGACGTTGGCAACGAGGGTGGGCGCGATTTTCTGTGTGCCTTCCAGCGATTCGCCGACCGGTGAGATCGGCAGCACCATCGCACCACGTGCCGCGGCATCATGTAGATAACCTGTGAGCCTTTCAACATGGCGCGGGCTGACAATGCTGGTGTAGTCGGGGTTGTTGGCGAGTGTCGGGTATAGCCGCGCAATGACCGACTGGGCAGCCTTTGCGAACGCCTGCTCCTGTGCGCGCGGCAGTAGCACGTAGTCAGGTGCGATACAGGTCTGGCCCGCGTTGAGACATTTTCCGAACAGGATTTTTTCGGCGGCCTCGTCTATTTTGCATTCGGGGCCGATAATGGCCGGCGATTTCCCGCCGAGCTCCAGCGTCACGGGGGTGAGATTTTCAGCCGCCGCACGCATTACCTGCTTGCCCACTTCGGTGGAGCCGGTGAAGAGGAGATGATCAAAAGGCAGCGATGAAAATTCGCGCGCCACGTCGGCACCACCATTAATCACCGAAACGTGATCCGGTGAAAAATATTTAGCCACCAATTTAGCGAACAACTCACCGGTTTTCGGCGTGAACTCACTCATTTTGATCAGTACGCGATTACCTGCGGCAAGTGCACCGGCCAAGGGTGCTACGGCTAAGAAAACGGGATAGTTCCACGGCACGATGATGCCGATCACGCCGAGTGGCTGCGGACGCAACTCGGTGCAGGCGGGCAGAAACCACATCGATGCCCAGGAACGTCTGGACTTCATCCACGACTTGACATGCCTTTTGGCATCGAGCACCGCAGTACGCGACGGAAAAATTTCCAACAGTTTTGTTTCGTGCTGGGAACGATTGCCGAAATCGGCGCTGATGGCGGCAGCAATTTCATCGACGTTTTCAGTCAGCAAACGATCAAGCTGCAAAAGCGCTTCGCGCCTTGCGTTTACGCCCGGCATGCGGGCTGCAGCGTAAGCTGCGCGCGCGCGGCTGAACACATCGTGCAACGCAGCAGGGACACTGATACCGGGCTGGCTGAGATCCATATGTACCGAAATCTGGTGAGTGTGAGATTGACCGCTAGAATACCAGTGAAATTTCGCTTATCAATGGGAGTATTAGATTGACTGCTCTAATCTGTTGCGGCGCAGCAATAGGGCGTATTCCAGCCACAAACCGCCATGCTTGATCGTCTCGAAAGACTACAACAACTACGCGGCGCTGCGGCACAGCGCAATGGCCAGGGTGCCGATTTTGAATCGCGTTTAAAGGCCGTAAAGCTTTGGCAGCAACACCGGCTGGCGCGTTGCTATGCCGACCTTGCCGCAGACGTGCGCTACACGCCTGCCGTCGCGTTTTTTCTGGACGAAATTTACGGTATCAAGGAC
>JAJAYN010000023.1 GCA_026786225.1 Burkholderiales bacterium
CCATGGCGCCGAAGCCGTGTGCCATCTGCAAGCCTAGCCCGCGCGAGCCGCCGGTGATCAGTGCGACGCGGCCGGATAGATCGAATAGTTTTGTGGCGCTCATTACATTCTCCTGATGAATATGCGGAATTTTGACATGTGCGGCCCGGCCGCGATAAGTCAATGAAACTCCAGCACTGGCGAGGCATTTGGCGCACTTTTGCCTTGGAAGGCGCGCCAGTGCTGGGTATTTAATTATTTTTGGCGATGCCAGCAATCAAGGTGTGGCGTGTAATTACTGCGCAACTGCATTCCACCCATCAGCGTAAAATACGCGTCTTTCCAACCAAGCCCGCCGCCACAAGCGGCCGCGCTGTGAACCCAAGGTTAATCAATGACCCGCTCCGCATCCTCCCCTGCTTACGGCAACGTCCTTGACCTGATCGGCGATACGCCGCTGGTCAAGCTCACCCACCTCGATACCGGCCTTTGCGAACTCTTCGCCAAACTCGAGTGCAACAACCCTGCCGGCTCGATCAAGGATCGCATCGGCTTGCGCATGATCGAGGCCGCAGAGCGTGACGGCAAGATCAAGCCGGGCGGCACCATCGTCGAGGCGACCGCTGGCAATACCGGCCTGGGGCTGGCGCTGGCGGCAATCCACAAGGGGTACAAGCTGTTGCTGGTGATTCCCGACAAGATGAGCCAGGAGAAAATTTTCCATCTGCGCGCGATGGGTGTCGAGATCGTGATGACACGCTCCGACGTTTCCAAGGGGCATCCCGAGTATTACCAGGATATGGCCAAGCGCATCGCCGCGGAAATGCAGGCGAGAGGGGAAAGCGCGTTTTGTATCGATCAGTTTTCCAACCCTTCCAACCCGCAAACGCACGAAGACTGGACCGCACCAGAGATTTGGGAGCAGATGGAGCACAGGCTGGATGCGGTGGTCACGGGTGTGGGTAGCGGCGGCACGATTACCGGCATGGGGCGTTTTTTCAAGCGCGTCGCGCCGCATGTGGAAATGGTGCTCGCCGACCCCAAGGGATCGATACTCAATGAGATCGTTAATACTGGCACACACGGGCCAAGTGGGTCGTGGCTAGTCGAAGGCATCGGCGGCGACTATGTGCCCGCTAACCTCGACATTGCGCTCGCGACCAAAGCGTACGCAATCGCTGACGGTGAGGCATTGCTCGCCGCGCGTGAGTTATTGCAGAAGGAAGGCATTATGGGCGGCTCATCCACCGGTACCCTGCTCGCGTCCGCATTGCGCTATTGCCGCGAACAGACCACGCCGAAGCGCGTTGTCACCATCGTTTGCGACGTGGGCGGCAAATATCTTTCCAAGATGTACAACGATTACTGGCTGGTGGATCAAGGCATCATTGAGCGGCCTGCAAAGGGCGACTTATCCGATCTCGTTGCGCGTCGCCACAATGATCGCGCCACCGTCACCATCAAGTCCGACGACACCTTGCAAGCCGCCTACGCGCGCATGAAGCTTTATGATTTTCAGCAGCTTCCTGTGCTGGACAACGAGAAGGTCGTCGGCATCATCGATGAGTCCGACATCCTCATGGCGGTGATCGGCGATGAGACGCGCTTTACGACCAAGGTCATCGGTGCGATGACGGAAAAAATCAAGACGATCCAAGTGTCCGAGCCGGTAGCCGCGTTGCTGCCGATTTTCGATAAGGGCTTTGTTGCCATTGTGCAGGACGGCGATAAGTTCCTGGGCTTGATCACGCGCTATGACCTGCTGAATTACCTGCGGCGGCGGGCGAAATAAACGTTTACGTTCAGCGTTAACGACGCCCTCTCCCCCAGCCCCTCTCCCGCACGCGGGAGAGGGTGGCCGACAGGCCGGGAGAGGGGAATCCAATCTCCATCACGAAGGTCAATTTTCCATGACAACCAAACATCTCTTCGGCACCCGCGCCATCCACGCCGGGCAGGAACCGGACCCTACCACTGGCGCGGTGATGCAACCCATCTACGCCACCTCCACCTATGTGCAATCGAGTCCCGGTGTACACAAGGGTTTCGAATATGGCCGCACACATAATCCGACGCGCATGGCCTTCGAGCGCTGCGTGGCCGACCTCGAAAACGGCGTGCAGGGTTTTGCATTTGCCTCTGGCCTCGCGGCTTCTGCGACGGTACTGGACACACTCGATACCGGTAGCCACGTGATTGCGCTGGATGACCTGTACGGCGGCAGCTATCGCTTGTTTGAAAACGTCAGGAAGCGCTCGGCCGGGCTCGAATTCACCTTCATGGACATGACCGATCCAATGATGATCGAGGCGGCGATCAAGCCCAATACAAAGATGATCTGGATCGAGTCGCCCAGCAATCCATTGCTGAAGCTGGTCGATCTTTCCGCCGTTGCTGCGATCGCGAAAAAGCATAAATTGATTTCCGTAGCCGACAATACCTTTGCCACGCCGTACGTGCAGCGCCCCCTCGACCGCGGCTTCGATCTGGTCGTGCATTCGGTCAGCAAATATCTGAATGGTCACTCGGACTTGGTCGGCGGCATGGTGGTGGCACGCGAATCCGGCGCACTTGCCGAGCGGCTCACGTATCTGCACAACGCGGTTGGCAGCATCCTCGGGCCGTTTGATTCTTTCCTTGCGATGCGTGGATTGAAGACCCTGCATCTGCGCATGGAGCGGCACTGCGAAAGCGCGCTGGCGATTGCCGAGTGGCTAGCCACACACCCGAAAGTGGAGAAAGTGTTTTATCCGGGACTCGCCTCGCACCCGCAGCATGCGCTGGCGAAAAAACAGATGCACGGATTCGGCGGCATGGTCACGCCTATACTCAAGGGCAATCTCGACGACTCGCGGCGCTTTCTCGAACGCCTGAAGATTTTCGTTTGCGCGGAAAGCTTGGGCGGCGTGGAGAGCCTTGCCGAGCATCCAGCCATCATGACGCATGCATCGATACCAGCGCATATTCGCAAAGAGCTTGGGATTAGCGACAGTTTGGTGCGGCTGTCGGTGGGTGTTGAGGATCTTGCGGATTTGAAGGCGGATATTGAGC
>JAJAYN010000024.1 GCA_026786225.1 Burkholderiales bacterium
GGGGGGGGGGGGTGTATCCGGGGCCCAGCGGGCCTTGGGTTTAAGGGTTAATCCAACACGATTGCGCGCTGGTGGCTAAATGCAAAAAAAAACGCGGCCGGGATATCCGTTTGGCAGTAAACATGTCGGTGCGCCAGATGTTTGACGGTGATCGCCTCGTGCGTGTGCTTGAGCAGATGGCGAAGGCGTCGATGCTCGACCTGCGTACCGTTGAGCTTGAGCTGACCGAAAGCATGCTGCTCAAGAATGTCGACGATACGGCGGTGTTGTTAAAACAATTGGGCGATATGGGACTCGGTCTGGCTATCGATGACTTCGGCACTGGTTATTCATCGCTATCCTATTTGAAACAACTGCCCGTGGATTCGATCAAGGTGGATTCATCCTTTGTGCGCGATATTGGTACCGATCCAAACGATGAGGCGATCGTGCGGGCTATCGTTGCCATGACGCACAGCCTGAAGCTCAATGTCATTGCCGAGGGCGTCGAGAGCGAGGATCAATACCGCGTATTGCGCGATCTGGATTGCGACGAATATCAGGGATTCTTTTTTTCGAAGGCGCTGCCACCGGCTGAATTTGAAGCCCAGTTCCTCGATGTCGATTAGCGGGCATGGATACTCTGCGGGAAAAATCCGTAGGTAAATTTGATGCCCGCGGCGCGCGCGGACCCGATTGATCTGCGGGTTCCCCGACGTTACAGCCGTGGGGGGCTTTCGCGCTACAACATTGTTCCCGGCCGGATAGGCACCGTACTCACGATGACTATGGTGATGATGACGGCGTCGAAATGGTTTTACGGAAATCGGGCCGCACCCTTGGCCGATAGCGCTGTTTATGTTCGTTGTAGCGACGGTTGCGCTGCTGCGTTATCGCGAGACACTGGCTTGAGCTCGCGATACATTGCTTCCAGCGAGACCCGTTCGGCTGGTTTGACGCCCGACCACAAGTCACGCTGCAATTCATTGAGCGCATGGATAACCGGGTCGTTTTTGCGCTGTCGCTGTGTGATAAACCAGAGCATGGTGTCGATTTGTTCGTCGTTCCAGATGCACACTTCACCTGCAGCGGCCTTTTCATTGGCCAGCTCTTCGCGCATCAGCGCGATGCCGACGCCCGACACAACGAGTGAGGCGATAACCGCTTCCTGGTCGGCTTCGACCACGCGGCCAGGCGTGACGCCGCGTTGCTGCAGCAGCGAATGGGCAAGCTGATGATGGCTGCTGATGGGCGGAGGAATAATCCACGGCATTGCGGCGACCTGTTCCCAGCCCGAAAGACGCAAACGATCCGCCCACGCAGCCGGTGCAACCACCCTGAAAATCAGGCGCCGCAGCGGCAACCCGACCACATTGGGGTGCTTGAGATCGCCGTAGTAAAAGCTGGCGTCTAGCGTGCCGTCGCGTACCTGGTCGAGCGCAGTGCCGGTTACGCCCTGGTGCAATTCCATTTCAAGCAAAGGATGCCTCGCCAGCGCGGCACTCATGAATTCACCGATGCGTGTCAGATTCGGGTCGCTCAGTGTGCCGATACTTGCCTTGCCCGCGAGCTCGCCTTTAAACGACAGGGCCACGTTTTGCAGGTCGCGCGCCGCTGCCAGCACTTTTTCAGCCTCTTTCAGCAAGCGTGCGCCGGGCGCGGTTAATACCATGCCGGAAGCGGTGCGCTTGAATAGTGCCAGACCTAGTTTGTCTTCCAGCGACTTGAGCTGCGCGGATACTGCAGGTTGGCTGACGTGCAGCTTCTCGGCTGCGCGGGTGAGCTGCCCAAGTTCCGCGATGGCAGCGAAGCTGCGTAACTGGTAAAGCTCCATCGAAGACGATCCCTGCTTATGTCTGAGACTCATTCTATGCCTAAATGTTGCGACGCAACAATACATCTGGATGACATAAGAAAAATCAATGGCATGCATCCAAACATACGATTGGATAAATGAGCAGCCCAGCCGTATCTTCTTTCTTGTGCGATGCAGCAACTGTGCCGAATCGTCACAAGACGAAAGAAGTCGCGCAATGAAAATGACCGATCAAATGGAACGCGACTATTTTCAAGCGGAAATGGCAAATGGCCGCGCGAATGGCGAAGAAACTTCCGCCGCGCACGACCTCAAACTAGCAACGGTGTTCATGGCAGCACTCGTGCTCACGGCGCTGCTCATGATCTGGCTGGGGCGATGAACTCGCACAGCAATGACCGCGAGCTACTTTTTCCCACGTGGACCGAATTCCAGGGAGCACACATGAAAGAATTTAAAACCGTTGCATTTGCCGGATTTGAAAAACCGATCCGTGACGCCGGGCTCACGCGTAGCGCCGTGATTGGCGAATGGCTGGGTAATGGTCTCGCCGAAGTGTGGTTCAGCTTCAGGCGTCAGGTCGGCCGTTTGGACATTGCCAAGGCAACCACACAAGCTGCGTTGAAGGGCCGGATGGCGGCCCGCCATCACCTTGGCAGCCAGCGCCACGCGGCGACGCCACATTGAACGACCCGAATCGACTCCTCCTCCATGCCCTCAAGGCGTGGATTCCAGCCCCTGTGACCCTTGGTCAAAGGGGTTTTTTTATTTGTGGTGTGTAAATACCATGCAGTCCCACAGCGCGGCACGATTTTGCCTGCTTCCGCTAACTGCGCAATTCCCCATTAGCAAGAATCACAGCGATGTCGACGAATTTTCCGCCGTGATGAAATCCCGGCTTGAATTCGACCACATGCCCGCCGACATCGACGCGACCCAAGGCTGAAAGCGCGCGCTGCAAACTTTCACGCGTGACATCCTTGCCGGCTTTGCGAACGCCCTCTACCAGCACTTTGGCAGCGATACACGCCTCGATCGCAGTCACGGACATGGTTTCCTTTTGTCCCAATGCCCGCCACGCCTCCACGCACTCCTTGATCACCGGTACGTTCATGGATTTGGCCGTCGGTACGGTCAATGCGACGGAGATGCCCGCAGCTTCCGGCCCGAGCGCTTTGGCCAACTGACTGGCGCCGACGAAGGAGAGACTCGTCACCATATATTGCAAGTTTGCGGCGCGCAGCTTCTTCACCATTTCAGCAGCCGGCGCATACAGCGTCGTGACGACGATGATCTGCGGGTTGGAGTCAGCGACGCGTTTGATCACGTCGTCCGGCAGATCGGCATTACGCTTGATGGAGATGCCGGTGGGCTGTTTGTTGAATTTCTGGAGCGTCCTGGCGACGGTATCGAAATTCTGTTTGCCGACAGCGTCGTCGTAATGCAGTACTGTCACACGGGTGGTGCCGAGATTGCCCCAGAAATTGATGATCTTTTCGATTTCATCGTTGTAGGTCGCACGCACCGTGTAGACGAATTCGTTTTGCTTGCGGATCGTATCGGCTCCCGTGAACGGTGCAAAGAAAGGGACACGACTTTCCTTCACAAAAGGCATTGCCGGAATACTCAACGTGGCAGATGCATAGCCAAACAGCGCCACCGCATTGTTATCCGTCAGTAACTTCTTGGTGTTTTCTGCGGCGATTTTGGTGTCGTTCTTGTCGTTGAGCGACACGAGCACAATCTTGTTGCCGTTGATGCCACCTGCCGCATTCACTTTTTCAAAGTAAGCGCGTGCACCATTACGAATATCATTGCCCAGATCAGCATTGGCACCAGTAAGCGGGGTTGACTGGCCAATCGTGATATCGGCGGCAAGCGCTGACGTTGCCAGAGCCCAAACAAAAATAGCGCAACCTATCAACATCTTCATGTTAATTCTCCAATTCAGTGTGCCTCCGCCGCAAGTTTTACTTCCTTGTTTGGCCGGCAGGGCTCAATCCGAGTTTAGCGAAGGTGCTTAAAAGTGCGCAGGCAGATTGTATCTGCAATGTGGGGCAACGACATGCCCGACCGACTAGGGTGAAGCGTCGTCGGCAGTGCGGAACAGTTCGCGGTAGCTCACGTAGTGCGCGATTGCAAAGAGCGGCATGACCAGCAGAAGGCCAAGCAATAGCGGCAACGTACCCAGAATGAACATCACCGTAATCACGGTACCGAAAATCAACATCGGCAGTAGATTGGCGATCAATGCATAGAAGCTCCAGCGTATTGCGTGTGTAGCGGGCATCTGGTTCAACGCGAGGAGGGCAGCGGTGAACCACAACGCACCCTTTACCATCAGCGTCAGCGCCATGCCCAGCCACAACAGCAGTTCCTTGCCTTCGAGCGCACGCGCGTAAGTTCGCAGGTCCGGCACGCCATCGGCATCCGCGGTAATGCCAAGCGGCAACCCGAGCAGGCCGAGAATCGTGACGACCATCATGTTTGCAAGCAATGTGATCGAACCAATGGTGACCAGCGCACGTCCGTTTACACGAAAAGCCGCAAGCAACTGGTGAACACCCAGCGGCTGACCCGCCTCCTGATCGCGGGCAGCGATTACAAATCCGGCAAAAAAGCCGGGCTGAAGAATACTGGCGATTGCGGCGCCAACAAGGGGAATCAATGACAGGCCGAGCGTCGCCATCAGCCACGCAAGCATGAGCGTAATCCAGCCAACTGGCTGGACACGAAACAAGGCAAATGACATCTTTATCCAGGCAAGACCTGCACTGGCGGGTACGTCGATAACGCGCATAGGCACTATTGGGTCGGGGTCAAATTAGATCGTTATCAGGGCGCGATTCCCGGCTTCGTTGGCCGCATGAAAATGCAGCAAACGCGCGGAGAACGCGTGATCCTTGGGGTGCGTCAGTTCTGAATCACGCGGAAAATGATGATAACCCAGACGCCCCAGCCAAGTGCGCAGCGCGGCGGCACGCAGCATCTGCGGCCATGCTGCGACCTCGGCCTTGGTGAAGGGCCGTACGCCTGCGTAGCCGGCGAGCAGCGCCTTCGCATTTGCCACATGCAGCCTGGCTTCCGGGTACGCCGAATAATCAAGGCACCAGTCATTGGCTGTCACCGCCACATCAAACAGCCACTGCTCGTTACAGGCAAAATAAAAATCGATCATCTGCGGCGTGTGATGGCTGCCGTGGTCGTCCCACAGGATGTTGTCGCGAAACAGATCGCCGTGGATGACGCCTCGGGGCAGATCGAGGCGATCAAAATCCTGCTGGTGCGCCAATTCGGCAGCAATTTGTGCCCTCACGGCAACCGACAAATGTACCGTCAGATCATCCGCATAACTGCGCCACCATGAAAAGCCCCGCCAGTTGGGCATCTTGAGACTGAACGACTGCGCAGCTACGTGCATGCGCGCGAGCGCCGCGCCGACCGCGTGGCAATCCTGCGGTGTGGGATGGGCGATGTCATTGCCGGAAAGCCGCGTCACCAAGGCCGCAGGTTTGTCTTTCAATTCCCGAATCACGACTTTGTCGGCCGTGGTCAACGGCGCGGCGCACGCCACGCCGCTGGCATGCAGATGCAACATCAATCCCATGTAGAAATCGAGGTCCCGTCTGGGAATTTTCTCGAAAATGGTCAGGACAAAACGTCCCTCTGTGGTGGTGACGAAGAAATTCGAATTCTCCACACCTGCCGCGATATTCTGGAAATCGATAATGTCGCCAACGCGATAGGGCACGATAAACGCGCGTGCCTCAGCCGTGGTAATTGGGGTAAATACGCTCACAGCTTCAATATTGCTGCATTTTTTTCCGCGTCACTTCCATGTAAACAACACCCATGTCGGTACTGCGATCTTCAAATCAGGCCCATCCACACGCGTGAACTTGCCCTCGCCTTTTTCATCGACCAAATAATACGCCGGACCGGACGCAGGCTGAATGCGTTGCTTGTATAGCCTGCCACCAATGCGATATTCCTCGATGGTATCGGTTCCGGATTGGCGCGTTGTGACCTTGACGTCCTTGGAGGGATCAGTGTCCTTTACTTCCGGTGGTGCGGGTACATCCTCAACAGGTTGCACGTCCTTCGGTTTTGGGCGTGCCTGGCTTTGCGCCAACGCGGGGAGTGTCAACGTTGTGATCGCTAAAAGTGTAAATACGCGGGCAATGTTGCGCATGGCAGACTCCGGTTGACTTGTTGCGGGTGCGAGGAGGGACTAAAGCGTCATTTCCAGCGCGCGTTCATCAGGCGAAGGCGTAAATCCGCGATCTGCGTAATGATCAAAAATAGCGGCCACCACCTGGTCCGGATCGTCGATCAGCTTGAACAAATTGACGTCACCTGGACTGATCACCTTTTCGTTCACCATCGTCGTCTTGATCCAATCGATCAAGCCGCGCCAAAACTCACTGCCAACCAGAATGACAGGGAAGCGTCGGATCTTCCCTGTTTGTATGAGCGTCAACGCCTACGAGAGTTCATCGAGCGTGCCGA
>JAJAYN010000025.1 GCA_026786225.1 Burkholderiales bacterium
ACCCAATCGTGCCGCCGTTTGCCGCACATGCCGGCTCACCATTGATCGGCGTGGTAATCCCGAAAACGCCGGTTTTGGTCCTGTAAAAGACGCGCCCCTTGTCGTCATTCTTTCCGGGCCAGACGCCCAGCGTGCCCATGACCGCATCATAAAATGTCTTTGAAGCGTGCATATCGTTGGCACCGATCATGATGTGGCTGAACATTGTTTTTCTCCGCTGGGTTGGTGACGAGATATTACGACACAGCGCTGCGCGCTGCCTTTGGACAGGCCGGTGTCCGAGGCTATGGTCGTGTAGTTAACTCTGCGCGCGCTCACGTGTGCCGGCCATTCGTCTAAGATAGAGGCACACAAGGAACGTCGACGGCGATTTGTCGTGCTCGACCAGATTGGGCATCAGCGCGCATACCGTGCTTATGTATTGCAGTCCAACTCAGCAACTTCAACCGCCTCAGGCACATTCATTCATTATGGTCGTTCGTCTCATCAAGCCAGTATTGGCCCCTGTGCTCATCGCGCAGGCCAAGCGTTTGCGCAGGGTCGCGCTTGAGTTGCCTGAGCCGAGTGGGCAGCGTCATGGCATCGCGGCATGCCTCGGCGTCGCTTCCGCAGAGCCGAGACCGCGCTCGCTGTCATTGCTCATCGCGGGCGACTCCTCTGCCGCCGGCGTAGGGGCGGAAACGCAGGACGACGCGTTGTCATCGCAACTTGCTTTCGCCCTGGCACAACGCATTCAGCGCGATGTGCATTGGCATCTGATCGCGCAAACAGGTTTGACGTCAGTCGGGCTACTGGATCTGTTGAACAGCCAGACATTACCCGCCGTCGATGTTGCGGTGGTAATTATTGGTGTCAACGATATTACCCACAACGTGGCGGTCGGCCATGCGTTGCGCGCACGCAGCCGTATCGTTCGCATGCTGCGGGCAGGCACAGGTGTGCAGCACATTTTGTTTCCAGGCCTGCCCGCCGTGGAACGATTTCCGCTGCTGCCGCAGCCACTGGCGTGGTACGGCGGCGCACAGGCGCGACGCAATAATGACCTGCAAGCGCGCTGGGCGGCGCATACACGTCGTTCATCATTCGTGTCTCATGTGCCGATGGATGGGTTTACGCATCCGAAGCTGATGGCAGAAGATGGCTTTCACCCCTCGCCTATCCTGTACGCGATGGTCGCGGCACATTTTGCAGAGCACCTTGCGCTGAAAGTTGGTGCGCTTGGAGATCCGGGTTAAGTGAAATTAAGGCGTCGAATTTTCTTGAAAACAATTGCGCTGACCATTTCGATTGCTTCGATTGAACCCGAAACGGCCTGCCACCACAGATCGTGATGCCAGACCCGCTGAATTTCAACGCAAGACCGCGCACGGTTTTGCCTTTGTCGCTGCCCTCGGATTTACCGCCACCACCGAGAAGCGCGCGATCACAGGGATTTCCTGACCGCTAAAAAAGGCAAAACTGGTCAAGGTAGTGCTCTCAGCGCTTCCCGGCGATGGACCCTCGCGGATATTCCTTGAACGCGTCAGCCTGCTGCGCGCCTCGCCCCCGGGTAACAGCTGGGACGGCCTGTGGCGCATGCACAGCAAATAGCGTTACAGGGTTCACAGAAGATACGCTGGCTGTGGCCGCTGACAAATAGATCTGTCGCCAGGATCGCCCTGCTTTGCAAAAAATGGCGGCGCATCGAGAACACAAGCTTCTGTGCGCCCTTCCAGCCATCCTCGCCGTGAACACCGTCGCAGTACTTTAGTTAGACGAGAGGTGAAACGGGTTCAGTCTGAAATTTTTCAGTGGCTCCGATAATATCAAGCAAAATTTATTAACCTGCTCGGTGCCAACGACGTCACAATCCGTCGCTCGACAATAGAGAATATTTGATCAAGATCCTCCGACCATGCACATCACGATGTTCGCAAAACTAGCGCTCGCAGCTGCTTCTACTTTCTTCATCGCCGCAGGGTGCTACGCCGCCGAAAGCGATGCACAACGTCCGATTGCGGCGGCGATTGAATCGGCCATCCTGCCTGTCATGCAGCAGCACAATATTCCCGGGTTTGCGGTGGCGGTAACGCTCGATGGAAAGCGGCACTACTTCAATTACGGCGTCGCCTCACGTCATACGCGGCAGGCGGTCACCAGGGACACCCTGTTCGAGGTTGGCTCCATCAGCAAAACCTTCACGGCGACCCTTGCTGCCTACGCGCAGGAGAGCGGTGCCATTTCCATGAATGCCTACGCGAGCCAATATCTGCCATCGCTGCGCGGCAGCAGTTTCGACAACATCAGCCTGCTCGATCTTGGAACCTACGCGTCCGGCGGTCTTCCGCTGCAGTTTCCGGATGGCGTAAGTGATAGCGAAAAGATGATCGGCTATTTCAAAAACTGGAAGCCGACCTTTGCCGCCGGGACACGCAGGCTCTATTCGAACCCAAGTATCGGATTGTTTGGCTATCTGGCCGCCAAAGGCATGGGCGTGCCTTTTGTTGATCTGATGGAAACGAGAATATTCCCAAAGCTCGGCTTGACGCGCACTTTTATCAATGTACCGGACGATCAGATGCAACACTATGCGCACGGCTACACGAAAGAGGACAAGCCGATCAGAGTGCGTGCAGGCTTGCTGGATGCGGAGGCTTACGGCGTGAAATCAAGCGCTACAGACATGATTCACTTCGTCGAGGTGAACATGAAAGGTGTGGGTCTCGAAACACGCATGCAGCGTGCGATTTCGGCGACGCATGCGGGATACTTCACGGTCGGCACTATGACGCAGGGATTAGGGTGGGAAATGTACGCATACCCAATCGCACTCAAGAATTTGCAGGAAGGCAATTCTTCACAAATGCTTTACGAGGCCAATGCAGTGACCAGGCTAAATCCGCCGCGACCGCTGCAGGCAAACGTGCTCATCAACAAGACTGGCTCGACCAACGGTTTCGGCGCCTATGTTGCCTTTGTTCCGTGCCGGCGCATCGGCGTCGTGTTGCTGGCGAACAAAAACTACCCGATAACAGCAAGAGTGAAAGCGGCCTTCGAAATATTGAAAGCGCTGGATGGACAACTCGGCGAAGAATCGGCGGCGGGTGCCAGTTCTGGAAGCAAACATTGAAACTTCAGACACCAATAACGACGGGCGATTTCAGCGGCTTCGCGAGGTCCGCCAGCTTGGCGAGCAGCCGCCGAAATGCGCACTTCAATGCCGTGAGCCTGTCGACATGATCAATCCCATTTTTGCCTTGAACGCCCCACCAGCGCTAGACTGCCGTTTGCTCATCTCTTACCGAGGATCATCATGTCGCAATTACGTTTCCGTTTGGCCGGTTTCATTATTGCAGCGTTTGTCAGCGCGGCGCCCTCCGTGGCCGCTGCACTCGAAGCGCCTGCACCTGCCATGGCGGCGGAGAACGCCACGCAATTTGTCGATCTGATTGCCGGTCGATACGGCATCCAATCAAACGTCACCTACTCGATCGCAAACAATGTAGAGCTGAAGCTCGATTTGTATCTTCCGCGAAACGCGAAAGAACCGGTTCCGCTGGTGATCAACTTTCACGGCGGGGGTTGGGTTGAGGGAAACAAAGAGGGCTCGATGCTGGGATTGCTGCGTTATATGCAGATGGGGTTTGCCGTTGCCAATGTCGGTTACCGCCTGGGTCGCGTTTCTCCTGCGCCAGCGGCGGTCGAAGACACGCGTTGCGCGCTGCGATGGCTGACGCGGCGGGCGACACAATACAAGTTCGATACGCGCAAGATCGTCCTCACGGGCGGCTCGGCTGGCGGACATCTGGCGCTGATCACCGGGATGCTGCCAGCGGGCAATCCGTATGACCGCGCCTGCGCCACCGACGACAACACCCGTTGGGTCAGCGGCACCGAGCCACCGCTGGCGGTGGCGGCCATCATCAATTATTTTGGCATCGCAGACGTGGAGGATTTGTTGACTGTCCCCAATGCCAAGCACTACGCCATCGAATGGTTGGGCGCTGCAACCAATCGTGAGGCACTGGCGAGAAGCGTGTCGCCGATCCAGTACGTGCGCACAGGACTGCCGGCGATCTTCACGGTACATGGCGATGCCGATCAACTCGTCCCGCACGCACACTCGACACGACTGCATGCGGCGCTGAACAAAGCCGGTGTGCCGAATGAAATGATGACAATTCCGGGCGGGGGGCATGGCGGTTTTTCGTCGGATGAGTCGCTAAGGATTTCGGATTCGATTCGCGCGTTTCTGACGAAGCAGGGAATATCCGCGATCACCCACTGATCGGCAGCGAGAGCGGCCAGGATCGATTTTCATCGCACTTTTAGCATAAACACTAGCATCCGCGCGCCTTTCCAGACGCTTTCTGCCTGCGAGGCTCACCAGTGCTAGCGTTTCAACCACAGCAACTTCTTTCCGACGTAAACTCAATGACGCAACCAGCAAGCCTCACCAACACTTTGCCCATTCGCCATGCCACCATTGATGACCTAAACGCAATCGTGGCCGTCACCAACCGCGCCTTTATCTGCGAGCAGTCTCTGGTGATCGGTGATCGCACCGATGCCGCCGACATCAGCCAGCGATTCGCGATCGGTAATTTTTACGTGATCGACGACGCCGCGAATCGCGCACGCCTGCGGGGTTCGGTATTTTGCTCGATTGAACATTCGCGCGGCTATCTCGGGCTGTTATCGGTTGATCCTGACGCGCAGGGACAGGGATACTCGTACCGGCTGGTCGCGGCAGTAGAGGATCATTGCCGCAAGGCGGGCTGTCGTTTTCTGGATATCACCGTCGTCAACCTACGCAGTGAGCTATTTCCGTTTTATGCAAAGCTCGGTTTTACGGCGTTTGATGTCATCCCGTTTCCAGTGCCAGCGTTGGCGCGGCAACCCTTGCGTCTGGTAAAGATGACGAAGCCGTTGGTGGCACCGCCGCAGATGCGCACCACAACCAAACTGCTATAGTTTTCGCCTGCCTGTTTCCGGAGCGTTTGCCATGTCCCGAATGTTATTGCTTGCGGCTTTCTGCGTTGCCTTGCCGCTACATGCCTTTGATCTGCAGGGTCACCGTGGCGCGCGCGGGCTGTTGCCGGAGAATACGATTCCAGCCTTCCAGAAAGCGCTTGAACTCGGTGTTGATACGATTGAATGCGATATGGCGATCACCAAGGATGGCGTGGTCGTCATCCATCACGATCTCTGGCTCAACCCGGATACCACGCGTGGTGCCGATGGCAAATGGCTGGAGAGTCGCGGCCCGGCCATCAGCGAGCTCACCTTCGCGGAACTGCAGAAATACGATGTTGGTCGCATCAAACCCGGCACCGAATATGCGAAAACCTTCAGCGAGCAAAAGGCCGTCGATGGCACCCGCATCCCGAAGTTGTCCGATCTTTTTGACCTGGTTAAAAAATCCGGCAATACCAAAATCGGTTTCGATTGCGAAACGAAAGTGTCGCCGCTTGAACGTACCGCTACCCGGCCGGTGGAAGAATTCACGCGTATGGCGATTGCGGAGATTCGCAAAGGCGGCATGGCCACGCGCATGATGGTGCAGTCGTTCGACTGGCGTACGCTGCAGCTGATACAGAAAGAGGCACCTGAAATCCGCACCATGTATCTTTCGTCGCCACGCACACTCAATCCTTCGGCAGACGGCAAACCGTCGCCCTGGCTTGCCGGCTTCAACGCCGAACAGTACGGCGGCTCCGTGCCGCAGGCCGTGAAAGCGGCAAACGGAAAAATCTGGGCGCCAAATCAGACGTATCTCACGCCAGCCATGTTGGCCGAAGCGCGTGCGCTGGGCATCATCGTTATCCCCTGGACCGTTAACGATGCTCCGATGATGAACAAGCTGCTGGACATGGGCGTGGACGGCATCATTTCCGACCGCCCGGATCTGGTTCGGGCGGAGCTCAGGAAACGTAAGTAGAGGGGACGACGCGATCTGATGAAGTTTCGAACTCTCTAGCCCGCACGCATCTCGCCCGCCCTGATGAGCACCGCGTCATCCTCGGCGCGCAGGGTCTATGTACCGCGACGCTTCCAAATACGCGGCAACAATGACCGGTGCGCGGGTGCGTTTGCCATGCAACGCGAAAAAGTGTTTACTGTGGGGCAAATTCGGTAGCGTCATGCGTATGCAGGTGTTTTCTGCC
>JAJAYN010000026.1 GCA_026786225.1 Burkholderiales bacterium
AGCTCGTGATGCGCGCGCATATGCCCCGACACCATATGCGAGGCCGCCGCACCGAGACCATAACGCTTAAGCGCGCGCATGGCCGCTGTGACCACCTTCGGATGATTGGCAAGGCCCAGGTAATCATTGCTGCCATAGGACATCACCCGCTTGCCGTCGACCAGCATCGAGGCATCCTGCGGGCCGTCGATAATTCGGCGCGCACGCAGCTGGTCCGCCTGAGCGAGTTCGGAGAGTTGCAGCGAAAAGTCGTGAACGGACATGAATGCGGTTCAATGCTCAAACACCAGCACCGGTGCGGCTCTCAGACTACAAATGGCTGAAAGAGCGCGCCAGTACTAGCGTTAGCTAAAGAGGCGTAATTCCGAGCTTGGCAAACAGGTCCCGATCCCGTTCCACATCGGGGTTGCCAGTGGTCAGCAGTTTCTCGCCATAGAAAATCGAATTGGCGCCGGCCAGAAAACACATCGCCTGGGTTGCTTCGTTCATTTCCTGCCGACCCGCCGACAGCCGCACAAAACTGCTGGGCATGGTGATGCGGGCGACCGCGATGGTGCGCACGAACTCGGTCCAGTCGAGCACTTTTTCGCCGTGCAATTTCTCGTGTAGCGGTGTGCCCTCGACCTGCACCAGGTAATTGATGGGCACCGATTCCGGATGTGGGTCGAGATTTGCCAATTGCGCGATCAGCCCAGCACGCTCGGTACGCGATTCGCCCATGCCGACGATGCCTCCGCAACAGACGTTCATCCCCGCACCGCGCACGCGTTCGAGCGTGTCGAGGCGATCCTGATATTCGCGGGTGGTGATGATGTCGCCGTAGACTTCGGGCGCGGTATCGAGATTGTGATTGTAGTAATCGAGGCCGGCATTCTTCAATTGTTCGGCCTGGCCATCTTTCAGCATCCCCAGTGTGCAGCAGGTTTCCAAACCCAGCGCTTTGACTTCGCGCACCATGTCGAGCACCGGGTCCAGATCGCGCTGTTTCGGTCCGCGCCACGCCGCACCCATGCAAAAACGCGACGCACCGTTGGCCTTGGCTAGCTTTGCAGCGTCTACCACTGCGGCAACATCCATCAGTGCTTCGTTTTCAACCCCGGTGTGATAGCGGGCGGCTTGTGGGCAATAGCCGCAGTCCTCCGAGCAGCCTCCGGTCTTGATCGACAACAGCGTGGACAGTTGCACCTTGTTTGGATCGTGATGCTCACGATGCAAGGTTTGCGCACGATGAATCAGGTCCGAAAAGGGCAGATTGAACAGCGCTTCAACGTCGATTAATGACCATGCGGCAGGTTTGGCCGCCTTCGTCCAAGAGGCCGGCAAATTGATCGGCGTTGGGGCAAGAGCAACTTGGGTAGAATTTTGCGTCATCGACAAGTCCGGTAGAAAATGGGGTTTGAAGCAACTCGGCATGATTGCCAAACGCTTCCAATATGTCAACTTTTGCAGGCATTCGTTATGACAATCGCACACAAAACAGGCAATCCCGAACGGATCGCGTGTCTTGAATTGAAATTATTTGACGGCTGAATGTCGATTTGCGGTCGCCGTGTTCGTCATGGGTAGCAGCGCAAAGCCGCTGCAATCGCAACTTGAAAAGGAGAACGAAATGCAATACATGCTGCTGATTTATGGTGACGAGAAGGCCTGGAACGATATGTCTGAAGACGAAATCAAGGCGACCATGCAGGCCTATGGAGAGTATTCAAAGGAACTGGCTGCCTCTGGCGCGATGCGTGGCGGGTCGGAGCTGGCGCCGGTTTCGACGGCAACGACGGTGCGCGTGCGAAACGGCAAAGCGCTCACCACCGACGGACCTTTCGCCGAGACCAAGGAGCAGTTAGGCGGCTACTATCTGATCGAGGTTGCCAATCTCGACGAAGCCATCAAGTGGGCGGCCAAAATTCCGTCGGCCGCATTCGGCTCCATCGAAATCCGCCCGCAGATTGAAACTTAGGCGTTGTCAGACGCATAAGCCATGCTAAACCAAGCCATCGCCACTCTGCATCGGCGTGACGGTGGCCGCATCCTCGCGGGATTGATCCGGCGGCTGGGCAGTTTCGATGTCGCTGAGGAAGCCCTGCAGGATGCCTATGCTGCCGCGCTTGAATGCTGGCCAAGAGATGGCGTACCGGACAGTCCTGCCGCATGGATTACCACCGTCGCGCAGCGGCGCGGGCTGGACGTGTTGCGACGCAACCAGCGTTTGCTCACTGACAGTGAAACCATACTCGCCGCGCTCGCCGCCCCGGTTGACGACGAACCAATCATCGATGCCGCTGGCCTGGCCGACGATCAGCTACGATTGATCTTTACTTGCTGCCACCCTGCGTTGGCGCAGTCCGCGCAGGTGGCGCTCGCGTTGCGGACGCTGTGCCAGCTCAGCACTGCGGAAATTGCGCGCGCATTTGTCGAGCCGGAAGCCACGACAGCGCAAAAGCTGGTTCGCGCCAAGCGCAAGATTGCTCAGGCAGGGATTCCTTACGCGGTGCCAGCCGCGGGCGAGCTGAAAGAACGTTTGGCCGCTGTGCTCGCGGTCATCTATTTCGTGTTCAACGAAGGCTATTCGGCCACAGATCACGACCAGCTGGTACGCCCTGACCTATGCGCCGAAGCCATCCGGCTGGCACGACTGCTTGTCAGCTTGATGCCGGAGCAACCGGAGGCGAAGGGCTTGCTCGCACTAGTTCTGTTTCACGACGCACGGCGAAGCGCACGCAGCGATGTCGACGGCGTGTTGATACCACTTGAGGCGCAGGACCGCAGTTTGTGGAATCACCAGACCATAGCCGAAGCTACTGCATTGCTGGACAGCGCGATGCTGAAAATGCAAAGCGGCCCATATCAGTTGCAGGCCGCCATCGCCGCGCTGCACGCCAACGCCGCCAACGCTGGCGCAACCGACTGGCTACAGATTTCTGCGTTGTACGGTGCGTTGCTACGTCATGTCTCTACGCCTGTGGTGGAACTGAATGCGGCGGTGGCGCTTGCGATGGCAACGACGATTGAGAACGGTTTGGCCTGGATCGAGCATATCGTCGCCACTGGGGTGATCGACAGCTACTACCTTTTGTATGCGGCCAAGGCGGATTTGCTGCGAAGAGCCCAGCGCTGGCCCGAAGCCAACGCCGCTTATGATCGGGCGCTTGCACGTGTCAAGAATCGGGCCGAGCGTGAATATCTGCTGCGGCGGCAGCGCGAAGTCGCGCGCTGGATTCGGTAGGTTAGAATCGTTTTTGCCAGTTTCGCCATGAGAATTTTCCTATTCCTCCCCTCGTCAAGGCCTCAAGGTGATCCTGTAGACTTTCCTTCAGGGATTGGGCCTCTCTTTGACTTGAAGGGAAACCGTGGTCTGTCCCCAATGCTGTTCACTTAACAACGTTAGGCATCCAGTCGAACTTCTGATTCAGTATCTCATTTCCTTTTCGCGAGGGGTACTGCTTGCATCGTCGTTTGACCACGCGCGGATTACTTCTTCCGTTCGGGCTCGTGTGAATCGCGCGCGCGATTTCGGCCACAACTTCTGTCCACCATCGTTCAAACCGCTCTGGGGGGAATGGCTCCGTAGGCAGGGAGTTTTCGGCGCACGGTATTAACAGCTTGCTTGAAGCTCAGTCGCTCTGGCGGTTCGTCGCGCGTCAGGGC
>JAJAYN010000027.1 GCA_026786225.1 Burkholderiales bacterium
CGAAGTCTGCCGCTAACGAAACGGTTTATTTGCAGGCTGGCGCATTCCAGAGCGAGACCGACGCGGAAAATCTCAAGGCAAAAATCGCGTTCTCCGGATTTGAGGCCAGTGTTCGTGCGGTCAACTTGCCGGACAAAGGCACGTTATACAGGGTGCGTCTGGGGCCATATAAAAGTGCCGACGAAGTGAACAGAATCAAGGCAACGCTGTCTCAAAACGGAATTAGCGCAGCGGTTGTGAAAGCGGCGGATTAACGGTTGAGCAGACTCCCATCCCCAATATTTACATAACAGGAAAATAAAGATGTCCAAGTGGCTATCAAAAATCGGTGTGTTGTTGTTTACCGCGCTTGTCTTCACCGCGTCCCACGCTCAGCGGGCGACACCGCTCAATCCGCCGCAGCCCGTGGAAAACGACGGCAAGGTTGAAGTGCTGGAGTTCTTCGCTTATGGCTGTATTCACTGCGCCAATCTCGAACCCGCCCTTGAGGCCTGGGCCAGAAAGCAACCCGCTGACGTAAAAGTCAAACGCATCCCCTCGCCAGTGCCGATCATGGGTATCGACAGTACTATCCTCTATTACTCTCTGGAAGCATTGGGGCAGCTCGATCGTTTGCATGCAAAGATATTTACAGCCGCGCATCTGGAAAAAGTGGTTATTGGTAACCCGGCCATGCTGAACAAGTGGCTTGAGAAAAATGGCGTTGACCCAAAGAAATATGAAGAAGTGCAGAAGTCTTTTTCCGTTTCCACCAAAGTACAGCGGGCGAGGAAAATGGTTGAAGACTACAAAATTCACGCCACGCCAACAATTGTCGTGAACGGGCGTTTTTCGATTGAACAAGGCAGCGCCGGCGCAGAGGCGATGTTCGCTAATGTCGATCAGCTCGTCAAAGACGCGCGCGCGACCTTGAAGGTATCGGCGGCACCAGCACCGGTTGTGGCTGCGACCTCGGTAGCAGCCAAGCCGGACTTGAAAAAGGCCGCAGCCATCGCGGCGAAATAGGGTTCGGATTTCTCGGCATAAAAAACGCGGGCTGTGTCCCGCGTTTTCTTTGGCCGATCGCCCAAGTCCGCCAACGATGCACGATTGCGTAAAATAGCCGATGACAAAAATTTTTATCACCGGGGCTTCATCGGGTATCGGCGAATCCATGGCGCGTTTTTATGCCCGTCAGGGTGTGCAACTGGGGTTGGTCGCGCGACGAGCAGATTTTCTGGCACGTCTGGCAGATGAACTTGAACCGCGTCCTGCGGTGTATGCCCTGGATGTACGCGACGCCGAGGGACTCAAGCGCGCAGCCAGTGACTTTATCCATCGCTTTGGCGTTCCTGATGTCGTGATTGCCAATGCGGGCGTATCTCGCGGCACGCTGACCGAAATGGAAGACGATCTGCAAATATTTCAGGAAGTTTTCGACATCAACGTGATGGGCATGGTGAATACGTTTCATGCCTTCGTTGAGCCGATGAAACAACAGAAACGCGGCACACTCGTGGGTATCGCTAGCGTTGCAGGTTTTCGCGGCATTCCCGGTGGTGGTGCCTACTCCGCCTCCAAAGCGGCTGCCATCCGCTATTGCGAATCGTTGCGCGTGGAGTTGCGCAGCGAGGGCATATCGGTGGTCACGATTTGCCCGGGCTATATCAAGACGCCGATGACTGCCGTGAATAAATTCAAGATGCCATTTTTAATCGATGTCGACGAGGCCGTCGTTCGGTTTGCGCGTGCCATCGATGCGAAGACATCATTTACCGTGATTCCGTGGTCGATGGGAATTGCCGCGCGCGTTTTGCGGGTTGTACCGAACTGGTTGTATGACCGGGTCTTTTCCAGAATGCCCAGAAAGCCCAGATGACTTACCCATTCTTACGGGGCCCGATTCATCTTCGTAATTTTCCATCATCGCCACTTCAACTAAAAACAAAATGACCGCTCGCTATCAGGTACAAGAAAATATCGCCATCATCACGATCGATAATCCCCCCATCAACAGCATGGGTCTCTCTACCCGACAAGGCATGGAAGCCGCGCTAAATTTTGCCAATGAAGATGCCGCCGTGCGGGCCATCGTGATCACCGGTGCCAGCGGTGTGCTGACCGGGGGCGCGGATATTCGCGAATTCGGCAAGCCCATTGCCATGCAGTCGCCGACGTTGCACGATTTGATCCGCATGTTCGAAGCCAGCACCAAGCCGGTGATCGCGGCGATCAATGGCGTTTGCATGGGGGGCGGGACCGAGATTTCGCTGGGGTGCCATTATCGCGTCGCGGCCCCTGGCGTGATGATCGGATTGCCCGAAGTGAAGATCGGTATCCTGCCCGGGGCTGGCGGTACACAGCGCTTGCCGCGCGTGGCGGGCGTGGAATTGGCACTCAATATGATCGTTTCCGGCGATCCGGTGAAATCCGACGTGCTCGCGCACACAAAGTTCCTCGATCAATTGATCGAGGGTGATTTCATGCCGGGTGTATTGGCGTTTGCGCAGCAGATCATCGCCGACGGCGCAAAATTGCCGCGCGTCCGCGACATGAAAATCGCCATGCCGGATGCGGCGACGTTTTTTGCCGAGGCGCGTGCAAAGGTTGCGGCAACGACCAGGAATTTCCCGGCGCCACTGAAATGTGTCGATGCCGTCGAGGCGGCAGTAACGCGCGATATTGAGGATGGACTCGCGGTCGAGTTTCAGTTGTTCTCCGCGTTGGTGGCCACGCCGGAGTCGGCTGCACTGCGCCACGCTTTTTTCGCCGAACGGGCGGCGGCAAAAATTTCCGACGTGCCCGAGTCCACGCCGATTCGACCGATCAAATCCGTCGCCGTGATTGGCGCAGGCACGATGGGCGGTGGCATCAGCATGAATTTCCTGAATGCGGGCATTGCAGTCACGATGCTCGAAACGAAACAGGACGCGCTCGACAAGGGTGTCGCCACCATCAGCAAAAATTATCAGAACTCTCTTAAACGCGGCAAGCTCACCCAGGAAAAGTGTGACCAGCGCATGGCGCTTCTCAAGCCTACCTTGCGCTATGACGATATCAAAGATGCCGACCTCGTCATTGAGGCTGTGTTCGAGGATATCGGCGTAAAGGAACAGGTGTTCGGCAAGTTGGATAGCGTCATGAAACCTGGCGCGATTCTCGCCAGCAATACCTCGACACTCGACCTGAACCGGATTGCCAATTTCACCAAGCGCCCACAGGATGTCGTCGGGCTGCATTTTTTTAGCCCGGCAAATGTGATGAAGTTGCTTGAGGTGGTACGCGGTGCCCAAACATCGCATGACGTATTGGCGACCGTGATGAAGCTTTCCAAAAAGATAAAGAAGACGGCGGTGGTTTCAGGTGTGTGTGATGGCTTTATCGGCAATCGCATGATCGAACAGTATTCGCGTCAGGCGATGTTTATGCTCGACGAAGGCGCGTCGGTCGAACAGATTGATCGTGCGATTGAAAACTTCGGGTTTGCAATGGGCCCCTTCCGCATGGGCGATCTGGCGGGCAATGATATCGGCTGGCATATTCGCCAGCGCCGATATGTTGAGCGGCCGGAAATGATATTGGCTGGCATATTCGCCAGCGCCGCTATGTCGAACGCCCTGAACTGGGTTATTCGAAAGCAGGCGATCGCTTGTGCGAGCTTGGCCGCTTTGGCCAAAAAACCGGGGCAGGTTGGTACGACTACAAGC